>NZ_JACJPC010000043.1:0-154709 GCF_014695875.1 Leptolyngbya sp. FACHB-541
TGAGCTCTTCCTCACTCTCTTTAATCTCTAGCTTGTAAACTCCTGCCATATTCTACCGTTGAACCCTCTACAAGCTTTATACCATCTGTCGCCTTACTTTGGAGAATTGGTATAAATGTCATTTTCTACTAATTCTGAATAAACAATCGGCAGCCTGTAGCTCCCCTAATCTGTCAAGTAACGGCAGGACTTTCAGAAATATTTAGAATCTATAGGGTCTACAGACTGCCTAGCTGGTCTTTAAACTGTTTGTTTTCTGCTTGCAGAGCTTATCACGCTGCTCCAGTTCTTTAATTCGATCGGTTTGCTGCTTCACGGTTTGCTCTAGCTCTGCTTGTGATAGATATAAAGAGGGATCGCTTGTTGACCATTGCGCCAAAACATCATGTAGATCAGCCCCTCATACTCGTCAGTGCCATTCTGGAAGTCGCGAAGAACTTTGTATGACTTCCTGAATGACGAGGGCTTCCATTTGCTGAGAACGACGCAGAATTAGCCGCTGGTTCTGACCAAATGGGGCTGTTTTCACAGCTTGTCCAGAGGTCTTAAATAAAGGAACCCCAGACTCTAAAATTAGATGATCGGAGCAAAACTCATCCCAGAGGGTAGTTCCCATACGTCTTCTTAATCTCTGCTCTTGCAAGATTAGAGTGCCCAAGCTTAGCTAGTGCTGTTTAATCTTTCAGCAAATCGAAATCTCAAAATTGCTGAAGGGCGATCGCTCTCACCTTGAAGATGACAGCATTGGAAGAAAGAGCAGCCATGCCGCAATTGCTAGAATCCTAAAGTAATTAATCATCATTGACGATCTCACTTTGAAGCAGAAACGCTCAAAATCTTTGCTGTTAGCCTTACTCAACTCGCTGTCTGATTTTGATGGGGAGCTATCTGAGGACGCTATAAAACTGTTGGATGAGCTGAAAACTCGATCGCACGCTCTCCCTCCCTTATATGCCGATGTGTTTGCCCTGCCTGATTCAGCGACCTGTGCAGATCTGGTCGATCGCATTACTTCCCTTTCTCAAGAGCGGATTGCGATCGCCAGTTATGCGTTTCAAATCTTTCGCTACTATGAGCAAATTTTGGGAGCAAATCTCGGTGATGGGTCGTTGCAACAGAAGGCAGCTTATGAGTCACAGGTGGAGCGGATTCGCCTTTCGGTGGCTCGAACCAAAGCAGCGTTGGCAGAATCTCATGGGTAATGGGTAGAAGAAACACTACAATGAACGGCTAGCAATCATCAGGAACTACCAATGACTATGTCTGCCCTTAACCGTCAGCAATCCGATCGCCTGATTCAACACGTTAGCGGAGTTGAGCAACTGTTAACCGAGCTGGATGAGGAAGGAGCGGAGGAAGTTCTGGATGAACTTTATATGCTGATTACCAAGCTCTTTGACCAGTTTCCGCAGCTTGATAAGGACGAGGATTAACAATACTACCCTCATTGCTGCTCCTTACCCTACTCTTTGACAGGAAATGGTGAATGATAAATTCTGTCAATCTTAAACTCTAGACTCGTTACGCCTTGTTCCCAGGTGAGTTTAGTAATGATGGCATCTGCGTAAGCAATCCATTGATCGTTTACTAGGGAAATTGGTACATCGATCGGGAAAATTCTGTAGCTTTCTTTTTGAGCTTGGTAGGTTTTACCCTTCTCTAATTGATCTGGATAGCCCTGAGTAGGCAAGAGTTTAACAACAGTTCTCATTATGGTCTTCAAATTAGAGGTTCCGCGCCCAGTGGTCGGGCTTTCTTTCAAAATTAGAATTGCTACATAGCAACAGTTCTAATTTTGGTTTTTAAGCCAGAGAGTCTTGCCAGGGGAAAGCCTGGCGTTGGCGAACTTTTCTCTAAAATTCTGGGTTGTGCTGGGTCTGCAATCTCAACAGCGCATGAAATCATTCAGATAGATTTATCCCTATGCATAGATCGATTTGCATAGACTCATAGCCAAAGTCCTATAACTAATCTGCCGCAAAGTCTAGTAGGATTCTCTCATCAGAGGTTAAGTATTTATTCCTACTTGCTATGGTGACCGTTCAATTCCCCTGGCTAACCACGCTCGTTCTGCTCCCGCTGGTTGCCGCTCTACTCATTCCATTGCTGCCCGATAAAAGCGGCAAGCTGGTGCGCAGCTATGCCCTCGGTGTCGGGATTATAGATTTTGTGCTAATGTGCTACGCCTTCTGGACACATTACGATGCCAGCAGCGCTGCGTTCCAGATGGTAGAAAAATTCACCTGGATTCCGCAGCTGGGGTTGAACTGGTCCGTTTCAGTAGATGGACTGTCTGCTCCTCTGGTGCTGCTGGCCGGATTGGTGACCACTCTCTCCATGTTTTCGGCTTGGCGAGTCGATCGCAGGCCCAAGCTGTTCTATAGCTTAATGCTGGTGCTGTATGCCGCTCAAGTGGGCGTCTTTGTTGCCCAAGATCTGCTGCTGTTCTTCGTCATGTGGGAGGTCGAGCTGGCTCCAGTCTATCTGCTGGTCTGTATTTGGGGTGGACAAAATCGTCGTTATGCCGCTACAAAATTTTTGATGTACACCGCTGCCGCCTCTATCTTCATCCTGGTTGCGGCTCTGGCGATGGCTTTCTACGGCGACACAATTACCTTTGACCTGGCAGACCTGCAGCTGAAAAGTTTCCCTCTGGCCCTGGAACTGCTGCTGTATGCCGGACTGCTAATCGCCTTCGGCGTCAAGCTGGCTATTTTCCCCTTCCACACCTGGTTGCCTGATGCACATGGCGAAGCTTCCTCTCCGGTATCAATGGTGCTGGCAGGCGTGCTGTTGAAGATGGGCGGATATGGGCTGATTCGTCTCAACCTCGAACTTTTGCCCCATGCTCACATCTACTTTGCGCCGGTTTTAGCCATTTTAGGAGTCGTTAACATCATCTACGGTGCTTTGAACTCCTTTGCTCAGGTCAACATGAAGCGCCGCTTGGCCTACTCGTCGATCTCACATATGGGATTCGTCCTGCTGGGCATTGCCTCCTTCAGCGATATCGGCATGAGCGGTGCCCTGCTGCAAATGGTCTCGCATGGCTTGATCGCCTCAGCGCTGTTCTTCCTGGCAGGTGTGACCTACGATCGGACTCACACGATGATGATGAATCAAATGGGCGGCATCGGTCAGGCTTTACCAAAGGTCTTTGCTTTGTTCACGGCTACTGCAATGGCTTCACTGGCGCTGCCGGGCATGAGCGGCTTTGTTAGCGAGATCGCCGTTTTCGTAGGGTTGGCCACCACTGACATCTACAGCTCAACCTTCCGCATCGTCACCGTTTTGCTCTCTGCAGTGGGATTAATCCTGACGCCAATCTATCTCCTCTCCATGCTGCGGCAGGTGTTCTACGGCTCCGGTGCAGAGCTGGCGTGCGACATTATGCCCTCTTGCGACTTAAGCGATGTTGACTTGAAGAACCAGGGGAATGAGGAAGCCGCCTGCTTTGGCACCAACTGCGAGCTGCCTGTGAACGCTAAATTTGAGGATGCCAGTCCCCGAGAACTATTTATCGCGATCTGCTTCTTAGCGTTGATTATCGCGATCGGGGTCTATCCTAAGTTGGCGACGCAGATGTATGACGTGAAGACTGTCGCGGTCAACGCTCAGATGCGTCAGTCCTATCAGCAGATTGCTCAGGAGCATCCTCAGATCTATGCCAAGAGCTTCTGGAATTCGACTCTCTCAGAATCCCAGACGGCTCCAGTATTAGGCATTGTCAAGTAGAGTGCTCCAGCCAGAAATTCTCATTTCAGGTTTTGCTAACAAAATCAAAGGGTTTCGCGCCCAACGAGCGCAGAAACCCTTGGTTCGATTCCAAAATTAGAATTGCTGAGAGTTTGAGGATGCTATTGACTTGACACGGCATTCCCATATTTTCAGGCTCTTGGTTCGTTAAACAGTTAGAACTTGCTTTGCTGCGACTTCCATCAGGGTAGCGCTGCTGTCTCGTGCAAACCAATGGCTTGATGAATTTCTGCAATGGCAGCAGGAATCAGACCTACTCTATGAGGACGTGTTGAAAAGGTTATATGACAAAACGTCTGGTCTGACTGGTCCACTGTATGAAGTGCTTCGACAGATTGCCATTTGCGCTTTGAAGAAGGGCTTGTCCACGCTTGATGAGCAAACAACGCTTGAGGTTTTGCAAGGGCAGTTCAAAGCATACGTGGGGTAGAGATGCCTTATGCATGATGGAACCTCATCAGAGACAGCATCCGAAGATTCTTGGGTTTGGATTGCACAGATTGAACCCTACGAGGGTGAAAGCATTAGCCATTATTTTGGTCGATTCCGACATCATGAACTAAACAGTGTTTCTGCTCCAACGCCTCTTAGTGATGCAGCAGGAATCGGATTTGCTCTATCCCGTTGGGAAAAGTTCCGCTTCAACCCATTTCCTAGTCGAAGGGAACTTGCAGCAATGGCAAAGCTGGTAGGGCTGGACGCTGAAAGGTTGCTTGCCATGTTCCCGCCGAAAGCTATACCAACCGTCAACCGTTCTACTCGCTTGTGTGGAGCCTGTTATGCCGAAGCGCCTTATCACCGGATGGAATGGCAGTTTGAAACAACTAAGGGATGCGATCGCCATCAACTTCGTCTCATTTCTAGATGCCCTGCTTGTTGTGAGAAAATCTCACTGCCCTCAGAGTGGGACAACGGGCAGTGCTCAAAATGCGGAATGAAGTTTAGAACAATGGCAAAGAAGCAGAAAAGGTACTGATTTTAAGGACGCTGTTCATTAAATCTTGAAACGGAAGATGTCTTGCACTTTTCTCGCTCAACTAGTACATTTGCACTATTAAATATTTGAGGTTTGTCGTGAGCATCAAAACTATCCGTTGCTCATTGTGTACTGATGAGGCAACCCGCAAATTCTTTTGGGAGGAAATGGTTGCATATACGCTTTTGGTCAATGCTCTCTTTAGAGCGGTTGCAGAGGATGACAAATTCAAAGAGTGGCAAACCAAAGGATTTGTTCCTGACGAATCGCTTAAGAAGATGATCGAATCTTTCAAGAAACACTCTAATTCTAAAAAGCTACCTGGTCGCTTCTATAATTCGGCAGCTCGGATGACTCAATATGTCTACAAATCCTGGTTTAGTTTGCAAAGACAACGCTACTTCCGAATGCTTGGCAAAAAGCGATGGTTAGACATCGTAAAACAAGATTATGACTTAGAGAAAACAACAGACTTCAGCTCAGAAAACATTTGTGCTAGAGCACAGGAGATTTTGGAGGAATCCGGCTCACAACCTGTGGAGTCAAACAATAGAAAGCCAAGGCGTAAATCAGCAAAATCAAGTAATTCTTTGCTGGGTGAGTTACTTACTCAATTCGAGTCTACAAGTGACACTCTCGTCCAACGGGCAATTATTCACCTACTCAAGAATAATCTACAAGTGAGTAATGAGCCTGAAGATCCAGAAAAGTTGAAATTACAGCTTGAGAGCAAACAAATAGAAATAGAACGGCTTGAGGAGCAGCTTAAAAGCTGTTTTCCAAAAGGAAGAGATCCAACAGGTGAAAGGTTTGCTGCAATCCTGTTGGATGCTGTCTCTCTTCCAAATGGTGATGATGCAGATTCTATTGCTGAAGCACTGAGTGAGTGGCGACAGCAGAAGCCTATTAATTTTTTTAATACTCTCCCCTATCCAGTTTTGTGGGGTAGTGCAGACGAATTTATCTGGTCAACCGAACCTAGAAGTAGTTCAACAAACCCAGAACCTTCTGTAGAAACTTCTTCAAAGAAGCGTAAATCCAAAAAGAAAAAGAAGTCTGTATCGGACAAAATTTGTTTTCGGTTTAGTCGGCTTAGAAGTTTTGTCTTTAAAGTTCAATGCGATCGCCGTCAACTTCCAGTATTTCGCCAGTTTCTAGCAGATTATCAAGCTAATGCTTCGGCTCCCAAAGAAGAACATTTTTCTTCTTCGTTGTTTACCTTGCGATCTGCTCAGCTTATTTGGCAGAAAGACACAAATAAACGTAAAGAGAAGAAATCGGATAAGTCTCAATCCCACACGCCTGATCAACCCTGGGCAACGCATCGTCTTTATCTGCACTGCACGATTGATACTCACTTCTTGACTGCCGAAGGAACAGAAGCTGTTAGAGAGCAGATCAAGCACAAAGTTGCTAACAGTTTAAAGGAACAAGATAAGGTATCTGACCAGGAGGTTGAACCGTTAGAGTTGACTGAAGGACAGAAGGGGCGTTTGAAAGCTAAGCAGACCCAACTAACTCGTCTGGAAAATCCTCACCCACCACGCCCCAGCAAACCTAACTATCAAGGTGATCCCCTGATTACCGTTGGAGTTAGTCTAAGCCGTCAGGTGCCTCTTACCGTTTGCGTAATCGATCTTAGAACTGGAAATGTCTTAGAGAACCAGACCACCAAACGGCTGCTGACCATTCATGGAATTAAGGCAAAAAGAGGTAAACGCAGCGCTCTACAACTGAGACTGGAGCATTGGCGGCTGGTAAACAAGCTAAACCTGCGAAGGCAGCGGAATTTACTTCAGCGCAAGGAGGAACAAAAGCATGACCAATATCGAGAGAACAACGATGAATCAAACTTAGGCATTTATATGGAAAGACTGCTGGCAAACAGGTTAGTGCGCCTCGCCATAAAGTCGAATGCTGGTAGCATTGCTGTACCCAACTTAAAGCATATTCGCGAAATTATCGAAAGTGATATTCGAGCCAAAGCGAAGCATAAATTCCCGCAAAAGAAGGAACTTCAAGATCAGTACGCTAAACAACTCCGAGCAAGCTTTCATCGCTGGAGCTATAGCCGATTGGTGCAGTTCATTCAAGAGTGTGCAACTAGTCAAGGTATCCCAGTAGTTAGTGGGCAACAACTTAAACAGGGATCGCTACAGCAGAAAGCAGTAGAGGTTGCAATGTCTGCTCACCGGCTCCCAGCGTTGTGAACTTGACAGAATCTTGAACCTTGACAATGTAATATTTTCCCAATAGCGCGCCGGTCTTTCGAGGACAGGTGTAAAGTATGGAGCAGTTTAATTGCTTTCCGCTCCAGGTAGTTGTCCGTTTCTTTTGTAGAGTTTCTCTACAAATAGGGTGCAGGGTCGCGCCTAGCATCAAGAAGCAATGTTTTCATAGCAGTGGTTGTGAGCCATTAGTTATGAGGATACAGTCATACGTGTCGTGGCAGCTACTAAATCGCCTCCGAGCAAGGAGGAATCCTCTAATATTTTTGGCAAACCGAAGTGAGGACAAAATCCCCAATACCTTTGCCAAAAGTGAAATCCCTGCTGTTGAAGACTTTTGAACCTTCAGGTCTAAAATTTGTATTTTCCTTGAAAAAAGGAATTTTAGATTGAAGACCTTTGCCAAAACAGCTTTGGAACAGTCGGCTGCGTAGGGGATTTAGCGGTTAGAGTCGCCACGGTTTTTTCCGCTTGAGAGGGTTTGGAAGAAAAATGGAAACCCTAGCCCTGATGCCTCATGGTTCGTCGCCACGGTTTTTTCCGCTTGAGAGGGTTTGAAAGCCTGAACTGTTAGTGGATGACGTGAAAGCTGATGTTGTCGCCACGGTTTTTCCGCTTGAGAGGGTTTGAAAGACTTCCCAAATGGCTTTTACTGATAGGTCTTTTTCATCGTCGCCACGGTTTTTTCCGCTTGAGAGGGTTTGAAAGGCGGCAGAGTTGGCACAAAACCAGCGGGAAGGGCTTGTGGTCGCCACGGTTTTTTCCGCTTGAGAGGGTTTGAAAGCATGGCGAACAAAACCCTGCTGAGCAACCACTATGGCTCTTTCAGCTTCAACTGGTTGATATGTGAAATGCTGACTTAAATCTCTTAATCCCTTACAGTAGTAGGCTTAATTTTTAGAGGATTGAAAGAAACCTTAGCCTTCCAAGGTTTTCACAATATTTTGTCACTCCAAACACGTAATTTGGACTGCCTGAATGTTTCCGTTGAAGGGATTTGGACATTAATTGTTTAAAACCGTTTGGAACGCACAGAATTAGTGACGATAAACGCCTTTGACCTTGAGAAGTACGCATCTTCGTTGGACTTGGACACTAATCTTTTAAAAGCGGACAAATAATCGTTTAAAGGACAAAAGGACATTTAAGCGGGTGGGGGGAATCGAACCCCCATCATTAGCTTGGAAGGCTAAGGTTTTACCACTAAACTACACCCGCGCGATTACTAACAGATTGAATGTGAGGAACGATCGCTCTATCTCATTCCGTCTTTGATTCTACGCCTAGACTAGGGTATCACACATTGATTCAAGTTTGCTATTGAATTGAACTGATAGTAATTGTGACTTGCTGGTTGTCACTTGCCCAGGGCTCTCCATCTCGTAAGGCAGGGTTAAACTCCAGCCAGTTTTGGACCAGGCACACTGCAAGCTGGTCGTAGGCATAGCTGCCGCTGCTCGCGTTGCCCACCTGGGCATCGGAAACCTGCCCGTTCGCCTCTACTGTGACATGAACCTCAACCGGAGTGCCTAAGTAGGGATTTGCTTCTGCTAGATACTGAGCGTACTGCTCCTGTGGGGTCAGGGCTGTTTCCATTCCCGGTTCAACTGGGCAGCCGAAGCTAGTTGGGTCAGGCAGGCGATCGCGCCCCGGCTTTACTGTAGCGATCTGAGTCGGGACATCAAAGGGTCTATCGGGTCTTTGGTTGACAATAGCACTTGTGACCCAGCCCGTAGGGTTAGCATTGGAATCTACCGTCACTCCGGGTAGTCCAGGATCACTCGTCGGTGAAGTGAGGTTTGCGTTTCCTCCCCCTTCAGCGACAGCAGAATCATCAACAGAAGCAGGATCAGTCGTCGCATTGTCAGGAGTGTCCGGATCTGGATCAGCCTCGGTTGAGCCAAGATTTTCTGGTGGAGTGGAATCTGCAGGTTGCTCTGGCTCGGTTAGAGGGGACGGCACCGGATCGGGAGAGGCTTCAACTCGCGGTTCAACGGGTGGCTCTGGGATGGGTTCTGGTGACGGTTCAGGAATGGGTTCCGGTGACGGCTCAGGGATGGGTTGCGGGTCAGGAGGTGGAGCTGAAAACGCTTCAATCGGCGGAGTAGTCGAGGAAGGTTGAGGCTCAGGCTGCTGAGCAATGGCATTAGATTGAGGAGCGTTGGGGGCGATCGCCACGGGATTTGTAGCTGCTGGGTCAATTTCGACTAGATCGATTGCCACGGGGTCAAGCTGAGGTTCTTCCCCAGCACGCCGACCTTGTAGAGGCAAAATAACTACTGCCAACAGCAAGTGAAACAGAACTGACCCAGTTGCCACCGCCAGCCACAAATTAGGCGGATCTGTGTGTCGCCGTCTTTTGTCCGTTATTAGCAATTTGGGTTTAGGGGCTTTAGTCAATCGTGCCATGCGGGGGGTGTAACCGTTGATGCTCCCAAAGTGATCATAGCGAAGGGATCTAAGCAGATAGAGCAGATAGAAACTTAAAACTCCTCATCGCCAACCAAGCCGACGCAGGCAGGGGACAAAAACATAGTGGCTAATCCCTAGACAGCTTCCCAAAGCAAGGCTAAGGAGACAAAAAAACAGCAGACATGCCCAAAAGCTCATGCCGTTTGAGTATGCAAAAGGCGGAAAGGCGACTGAGAAGACTTGCCACAGGTCGTTGATGAATGGAGGGTTGAGCCACACCAAACTAGTAATAAATGGAGTCAAGCTGACGGCTGTAATAAGGGCATAGAGCAGGTGATGGCTAGGCAAACCCAGCCCTAGAGTTAGCAATGTAGGAGCGATCGCCACAAATACTGCTAACCCCGTCCCCGTTCCTTGGGTGCTAGCAAACTGCAAACCCACCCAACCGAGTAAATAGCTCAAAATTCCAGTGAATCCTGAGACAATTCCTCGTCGCCGCTGTCTAAAGCCGCCAGCTGCGGTCAAGCCGAGGGCAGTTCCCAGTCCAGCTAAGCCAAACATGAGAAACCCCGGCTCAACCTCTAGTGCGAGATCAGGAATCCAGCGAACCAATTGTTTAGATAGCAGTTCAGCTAAATTAGTTCCAACAGGCGAACCATAAGCCAGAAAAAAACCAACTGCCGTGCCAATGCCAGCCCCAGCTGTCGCTAAAGTGGTGCTCCAGCACGTGTCAAGGACTGCCCTGAATGTCCAAACGGTGGCTTGAAGGATGGCAGTGGCGATCGCCACAATTCCCCGCTTTCCCGCTTTAATTCTCTTCTGCAAAGCTGCAACAACTGGATTTTTTGGGGTCGTCAACCCCATTGCTGCCCTTCCGTGAGCCGCAACAAACGGCGCAATTTTGTGTAACTGCAGTCGAACTTCCTCAGTTGACTCAGGACGACGCTGCGGATTTGCCCGCACCAACCGATCGAGCAAATCCGCGAAGTCAGGGTTTACCTGTACCAGATTGCGCCAGCGCAGTTCTCCCGTAATTGGGTCTTCCAGTTGCACCGGATAGCGTCCCGTCAGTAGGTGAATCAGGGTTCTACCCAGCGCATAGAAATCAGCTGACGGTTGAATGTCGCCTCCTTCAACTTGCTCTGGGGGACTGTAGCCCGGAGAAACCAGACGGGTAGAGCTAATTGAGCGATGGACTGGCTGCGTGTGCATTTGTTTTGCCCCACCAAAGTCGATCGCCACCAGTTGCCCTGTTTCTAACCGCACCATGAGGTTTGCAGGTTTTAAATCACGATGCACAATTTGATGCGCGTGCAGTTCTTGCAGTATGTCGAGGGCTTGATAGAACCAGTTCACTACCCAGGTTTCTGGGCAGCCATGCGGATGCTCCTCCAGAATGCTCTGCAAGGTTTGCCCGTTAATTTTTTCCATCACCAGGCAAGGAATCGTTGTGCTGATGGTACGCGGGGAGGCGTTTTGAGAAAAGCCTGAAGAGTTTGCCTCACCTTGGCTTGTAGCGATCGCCCGTCGCTCTACCGCCACTTCAAAATAGTTTCCTGGCTCCACCTTGGGTATGCCCGGATGGTTTAACCTCGCCAACACTGCCGCTTCCTGCTCAAACAATTCCCGTGCTTTGGGTGCCTGCTCAACTAAAACTTTGAGAACTTTCTCTGTGCGTGACTGCGAGTCGTAAACCGCATAAGTAACCGCGAACCCACCTGACCCCAAAATTTGCAGCGGCAAATAGCGCCCTCGCAATTGCAACATCGACCCGCAGCGCTGGCAGAACCGATTGCCCCAAACCTGACAAGGCTGGGAGCAATCTGGATTGATGCAATAAATCGACACCGGAGCAGGCTGGGACACGGGCGATCGCTAGGGAAAAGACACAAATATCAGCATCTAACTTCAAACTGTAGCGCTCAACCCCTGTCAACTGACAAATCTCCCACAATGCATCGAGGTATTCATGAGCAGCACTGTAGGGTGGGTGAAGCATCGCGGAATCTAATGAAATTCACGTCAGAGTTGAGTTTCACATCGTCCCACCCAACCCACGTTAGAAGATTTGGCAACTGAAGCCGCAGCTAGAAAAACGAAACCTGGTAACGACGGTATCCTTTTCTTCTCGTCTAATTTCTATTAAGAAATCTTTACCTTGCTAAAAGGGCATACACCAAGATATGCGCATAAAACATTGCGATTGGTAAACAAAAGCCTGGATATTCTTTATCAAGTTAATAATTTTTGATTATCTGTTAGAAACATAAATGGTCGTTATAGATAAGCAAAGAAGTTCGGAAGTTTACCTTATGAAATTCCTGATATATTTTTTAAGAACCCAATCGGTCGCGGTAGTCGGAAGAAGAGGAGTTGATTATCAGTTTTGATCTAAGCCCTGCATTACGGCCGACTTAAGACGACCGACCAAGATTGTTATTTGCATGTTATTTGCAAGGTTACTGTTTGCATTGCTGTCTGCTAGTGCTTCTTGACGTAGTTTGTGTCGCTTAACTGAGATGATGTTAAGCAGCAACGGGTTCTTAGTTGTCTAGAGCTAATTGATTCACAGGAAGGGAAACGATGTCTTATTCTCAAACACGAACTCAGACGAAATCTGGGTATAAGGCTGGGGTTCAAGATTACAAACTGACTTATTACACCCCAGACTACACACCTAAAGATACAGATATTTTGGCGGCTTTCCGGGTTACGCCTCAGCCTGGTGTTCCTCCCGAAGAAGCTGGCGCGGCGGTTGCTGCTGAGTCTTCTACAGGTACCTGGACAACTGTATGGACTGACCTGTTGACCGACCTCGATCGCTATAAAGGTCGTTGCTATGACATCGAGCCAGTTCGGGGCGAAGACAATCAGTTCATCGCTTACATCGCCTATCCACTAGATTTGTTTGAGGAAGGCTCTGTTACCAACATGTTGACCTCGATTGTAGGTAACGTGTTCGGTTTCAAAGCGTTGAAGGCACTGCGTTTGGAAGACCTGCGGATTCCCATTGCTTACCTCAAGACTTTCCAAGGACCTCCTCACGGTATTCAGGTTGAGCGCGACAAGATCAACAAATATGGTCGTCCCCTATTGGGCTGCACGATTAAGCCTAAGTTGGGTCTGTCTGCTAAGAACTACGGTCGGGCAGTTTATGAGTGCCTGCGTGGTGGTCTAGACTTCACCAAAGATGACGAGAACATTAACTCTCAGCCATTCCAGCGTTGGCGCGATCGCTTCCTCTTCGTTGCAGAAGCCATCCACAAAGCTCAAGCTGAAACCGGTGAAATCAAAGGTCACTACCTCAACGTCACCGCTGCAACCTGCGAAGACATGCTAGAGCGGGCAGAGTTCGCCAAAGAGCTGAAAATGCCCATCATCATGCATGACTTCTTGACCGCAGGCTTCACCGCCAACACCACCCTGGCTAAGTGGTGCCGTGCGAATGGCATTTTGCTCCACATCCACCGGGCAATGCACGCCGTAATTGACCGTCAAAAGAACCACGGAATTCACTTCCGGGTACTTGCTAAGACCCTGCGGATGTCTGGTGGTGACCACATTCACACCGGAACCGTCGTCGGTAAGCTAGAAGGCGAGCGCGGCATCACCATGGGCTTCGTTGACCTACTGCGTGAAAACTATGTTGAGAAAGATCCCTCTCGTGGTATCTACTTCACTCAAGACTGGGCTTCTATGCCTGGTGTAATGGCAGTAGCTTCCGGTGGTATTCACGTTTGGCACATGCCTGCACTGGTTGAAATCTTCGGTGATGACTCCGTACTTCAGTTCGGTGGTGGTACTCTCGGACACCCTTGGGGCAACGCACCAGGTGCAACTGCAAACCGGGTTGCTCTAGAAGCTTGCATCCAGGCACGGAACGAAGGCCGCTCCCTGGCTCGTGAAGGCAACGATGTCATCCGTGAAGCCTGCAAGTGGTCGCCTGAACTGGCTGCGGCTTGCGAACTGTGGAAGGAAATCAAGTTTGAATTCGAGGCAGTTGATACCGTCTGATCAGTTTTGAATGATGAGTTTTGAGTTTTGAGTAGGGCCGTTGCAACTCAAAACTCAAAGCTTAAAACTCAAAGCTCCCTTACAGGCTGGTGTCAAGATGGATCTCAAACAAGTTGCGAAGGACACAGCCAAGACAATCACAAGCTACCTGACTTATCAGGCTGTGCGGACGGTTGTGGCTCAGCTTCGAGAGACGAATCCTCCACTTAGTGTTTGGTTGCATGGATTTTCTTCAACTGGAAAAATTCAGGATGGAGAAGCCTACCTTCAAGAACTGTTGGATGCAAACCAGCAGCTTGCCTTTCGCGTGATGACGGTAAGGGCACACCTGGCAGAAGAAATCGCAGATTTTTTGCCAGAGATGATTCGTACCGGCATTCAACAGGCAAATATGGAGCATCGTCGCCAATATCTGGAGCGAGTCACGCAACTGAGTCCATCGGAACCGCTATCGATCGCCGAACCGCCCATTGATTCAGAATTAGAACCTGATGATGCGGATGAGGCTGTTTAATGGCTGGCGATTGGTAAATATTTAGCACTCAATCCAAAACCTACCGAAACAACCATGCAAACTCTACGCAAAGAACGTCGTTACGAAACTCTTTCTTACTTGCCTCCTCTGAGCGATCAGCAAATTGCTAAGCAAGTTCAGTACATCCTCGATCAGGGCTACTTCCCAGCGATCGAATTCAACGAAACTTCTGAACCAACTGACTACTACTGGACCATGTGGAAGCTACCCCTGTTCAACGCAGGTAGCGTTCAAGAAGTTCTACAAGAAGTAAACGAGTGCCGCAACGCTTACCGTGACTCTTATGTCCGGGTTGTTGGATTCGACAACATCAAGCAGTGCCAGGTTCTCAGCTTCATCATCCACAAGCCAGGTGGCGGCAATAACTACCGCTACTAGGATTCGGATGTTCTGATGCTTTGTTCCCAGGTTAGGTTTGGGAACGAGATGAATTAAATCATTTTTGTCTTATCTAAACGGGCAGAGAATGCATAACTGTATTCTTTGCCCGCTTTACTGTTTGTCTGGTTCTACTTTCAACCATGTCCTGAGTTCGCGGATTAGCCACCTAGCCTCGTATTCGGTTAACAGCCCAGAGAGAAGCAGATGCTTTTCATTATTTACCCAAATTTTTAGACAAGGTTTTTTGCTTAACTCTGTTTCTGGGTAGGAATAGAAGAAGGACGAAGTAGAGACTAGGTCAAACTCAACGTTTGTTTTATGTTTCCCCGCTCCTAAATGTCTACGCCGCTTCCATCCGAACAGTTCATGGGTGATAAAAATAGATTCTTTGCTAACGCGCAGGCGAGTCTTTTTGAATGAAGCGCGAATCAGGGCGATCGCCAAAAGTCCTGATAATGCGATCGATATAAACTGCACAAGAAGAGTAAATTCTCCTGGGTAAGTTTGGTGCTGAGGAAGCCAAAACCACCACAGAGGAGTATTCAGCGCTAGCAACGAGAGCTCTTTCAAGCCTACCCCTTCAGGTGGAATCAAAATTTCTAGAAAATCAGGAGTTTTCGTGACAACGATGTCACTTCCAGGTAAGTAGCTCGTTGTTTCTGATCGAAAGGTCAGATCAGAACGGTCTGGGATTTGAGGCTTGAGATAGGCAGTCTCTAATGCGAGTAAAGCTTCTTCAGCAGAAGCTAGACGGCGATCAAGGCTGGGTTCTGTGAGGCGCTCTAGCCAGTCTGCAAACGTGGAATCGAGCGTTACTGCCTGACGAAAGTGAATTCGAAAATCGTCTTGGGATAGCTCTGTTGGGTGCTGACCTGTCACTAAAAAAATTAACGTTGCTCCCAAACTATAGAGATCTGACGCTGGTACCGCTCGTCCGCCAAATTGCTCTGGAGGCATGTATCCATAGGTTCCAACAACAGTAATAGTGCTTCCCTCTTTTGCAGCCAGGGTTTGCACGGACCCAAAATCAACTAAATATGCCTCTCCGGTGGAATGTCCAGAACGATTGGTCAGCAAAATATTGCTGGGTTTGATGTCTCGATGAACTACAGGCGGAGACTGCTGATGTAGATAGATCAAAACCTCAAGTAAAGCCTTAGCTAACTGTTTCACGTCGGCCTCGCTAAACGTTCGCCCAGCTTTTAAGTGCTCCTCTAAAGACTTTGCCTCCACGTAGCTCTGCACTAGGGCAAATCCTTTGTAAGCAGGTGAATCAATATCTAAATAGTCAAGATAGCGAGGAATAGCTGGGTGAGAAAGCGTTTGCAGAATGCTTGCTTCTCGTTCAAATAGTTTTAGGTCTTGCCACTGAAACTCCTTTCCGAGCGTCAGCAGTTTGATGACGACTTGCGCTTGAGTTTGTAGATCGCGTGCTAAAAAGGTTTGTCGCCCAGCCCGTTTGCCAAGCGGCTTTTGGATTTCGTAGCGTCCATGCAGTATCTCGTTCAAGTTACTCACTCCTTGTCATAGACTCTCTCGCTGATACCATCGGGCAAAATCTCGACTGGCTAATCCTGCTGCCAGTCCTGCAATCACAGGGACAGCTACTATGGTCAGGAAAAGCGTGTAAGCCTCAAGAGCAGCAGGTGTCAGTCCCCAAATAAGAGCAAGTGTGCTAACTGCGATCGCCAGCGTACTGGTATTTCTGACAAATCGCTGATAGCGACGGGCACGCTTAAGTGGATAGAAATAGAGGCGAGTCAAGAGCCCAAGCAACAGTCCATTCAGCATTCCTAGCCCTAACCCGACAAACCCACCTATTACAAAACCTACAAACGTTCCAACGAGTGGAAGGATGCCAGTGCCAAAGTATGCGCCTAGCAAGGAACCTGCAACAAGCCCTGTTTTACTGTTTTGTAGAAGCGCATTTACGATCAATTTAGAAGTCCCAATCACCCTCCCGTCTAAAACTGGAACATCATAATGATGTTTCGATTGCTTCAGAGCAGCTAAAGCGACCTGAGCAGAGGCAAACCGCCCCTTGAGTGTTGGTTCAGTCATCTGTTTTAGCCAGACCGCAAAAGCAGGACTGAGTTGGGCAAAAGGCTCAAACTGAATGCGTAAGTTTTTTTGAGGCAAGTCAGCAGGGTGTTTTCGAGTTGCCAGAGCGATCGCCGTTGCGCCTACTCCATACAAATCAGAAGCCGGAAGCGCCCGCCCACCAAACTGCTCTGGTGGCATATAGCCATACGTTCCAACCACTGTGACGGTTCGCCCTTCTTGAGTCGCTAGCGTTTGTACAGAACCGAAATCTACCAGGTAAACTTGTTTGATTCTGTTGTTGGAACTGTTGCCAGTGCGATCGCCCAAAATGATATTGCTCGGTTTAATGTCCCGATGAATCACGGGTGGGTTGCGTCCGTGTAAATATTTGAGAATTTCTAATAGGGACTTCACCAGCTGTTTGACTTCAGCCTCACTAAAAGTGTGTCCTGCCTTGAGGAAGTGGTCGAGCGATCGCCCCTTCACATAGCTCTGGATTAATGCAAACTGTTTGGCATCTGGTAAATCAATCTCAAAAAAGTCAAGATAACGCGGAATGCTGGAATGAGACAGCGCCTTCAGCGTTTCCGCTTCTCGCTCAAATAGCTTCAAATCATCCCACTCAAAATCCTGGTCAAAGGTCAATAGTTTGATGACAACCTGTTGGTTTTCTTGGCGGTCATAAGCCAGCAACGTTTGCCTCCCAGCATTCTTTCCAAGCTGCCGCTGAATCTCGTAGCGTTGTTGAAGCAAACCAGAAGTGTTGTCCATGCTTTACCTCTTGCAGCAAGCTCCCCCTTCATTTTCCAGCTTCATCTCAAACTCTTGAATGCTTCCGCCTTTGTCAGTAATCAACCTTAATCTATCTGCCAATGTATGAGGGTTGGACGTGATGAACACACCAATGGAATTGCAATCCTGCTAGGTGAAGAGGTAATCATTTGACTTAATTGCGATGGCGATATAACTATCTCGTGACAAAATCCAATTTTTGAAGCGATGACCGTAGTAGTTGCCTGTGCTTTCCAACCAATCCTTGATAGCCAAATCTGATGTGACCAATGAGAAAAATTTTGGGTTGTGTCGAAGCATTTGATCTAGGCTATTGATGGAGCGTTCAGTTAGTCCTGCTGTATCCCTGCGAACAAAATGGGGGATACGTTGGGAAGGGTTAAACAGATTTATGTCAAAGTACTACATTTCACCCCGCTTTCTTGACAAGTTAGCGGTGCATATCACTAAGAATTTTCTGAATTTGCCCGGTGTTCGGGTGCCGCTGATTCTAGGAATTCACGGGCGCAAGGGCGAGGGAAAGTCATTTCAATGTGAACTGGTTTACGAGCGCATGGGTATCGAGGTGGTACACATGTCAGCAGGCGAACTGGAAAGCCCTGATGCGGGCGATTCGGCGCGTTTAATTCGCTTGCGCTATCGAGAGGCAGCGGAATTGATTCGGGTGCGGGGCAAAATGGTCGCCCTGATGATCAACGACTTGGATGCTGGGGCGGGTCGATTTGACGCGACGACGCAGTATACCGTCAACACACAGTTGGTTAACGGTACGTTGATGAACATTGCCGATAATCCTACAAACGTGCAGCTTCCGGGCAGCTATGACTCTACGCCGCTGCATCGAGTGCCAATTATTGTCACAGGAAATGACTTTTCGACGCTCTATGCGCCGTTAGTGCGGGATGGGCGAATGGAGAAGTTTTACTGGGAACCTGATCGCCCCGATCGCGTTGGTATTGTTGGTGGCATTTTTGCTGAAGATGGATTGCCTCAGTCTGATATAGAGCAGCTAGTTGATACATTTCCAAATCAGGCGATCGACTTTTTTGGTGCATTGCGATCGCGCCTCTACGATGAACAGGTCAGAAAATTCATTCACGAAGTCGGGTTCGATCAAGTCTCACTGCGTGTCGTCAACAGCAACGATCGCCCCCCCGAGTTCCAAAAACCCGACTTCAGCCTGTCACACCTGAAAGAGTTGGGCAACGAGATGGTGATAGAGCAGCAGCGCGTTCAGCAAATGCGTTTGGGGCGGGAATATTTGGGCAGAGAGTACAACGAAACTCGTCGCGATGACCAGACGCAGCTATCAGAGACTTCTGCAAACGCCACCCGGCAAAACTGGTCATCCTCTGATCGCCCAGAATCAAGTCGCTCAACCCCCGCTTCCTCGAACGGTCACAGCGGCAATGGTAGTTCCGGTTCTCCCAGTTCTTCCAATTCCTCTAATTCCTCTAGCATTCACTTTGACCCTCACACTTCGACTCGACTCCCTCGTGCAGCTTCCTACGAAGGGTCAAGTTCTGGTTCCAGGCTGGGTCTAGAGATGGTGCAGCAGGTGCGCGACATTTTGAGGAGCGGGCAAAAGCTAGGAATTGAGTTTGTTAGCGATCGCCGTTTTCGCACGAACTCCTGGCAAAGCTATGCCACAGTTCAAGGGAACGAAGCAGAGGCGATCGCCGCCCTCGAAGCTTGCCTCAACGAACACGATCGCGACTACATTCGCCTGGTGGGAATCGACCCCAATGCCAAGCAGCGCGTGCTAGAAACGATCATTCAACGACCCAACGGCAGGAACTAGTGATGACCCGATAGCAGGAAGTAGCGATCGCTCCACCCCTGGGATGATTTTTGTCCATACAATCTTCACTCCCAGGGACGCTTCAACCGTGAATCAGGCAAAGAAAAACGTATCGCTGCTGGTCGCCTGTCAAGCATTGGCGATGACAGGCAGCATTATTCTGTTCACTATAGCGGCCCTGGTCGGTGTTTCTCTAGCGGCAGACAAGTCTCTTGCCACGCTACCTCTAGCACTGTTACAGCTTGCAACGATGTGTGCAACTATTCCAGCGGCACTACTGATGCGGCAGGTTGGGCGACGTTTAGGGTTTATGGTCGGAGTGCTGATTGGGACATTGGGGGCGGGACTGGGCGTTTTGGCGATTTTCCAGTCTAGTTTTAGCCTGTTTTGTTTAGCAACGCTGATATTTGGCTGTTTCAACGGATTTGTGGGCTACTACCGATTTGCGGCAGCAGATGCGGCAACTGAGGCATTTCGCAGTCAGGCTATTTCTTTTGTGGTATCGGGTGGAATTATTGCTGCGATCGCTGGCCCAGGATTAGCCATTTGGTCAAAAGATTGGTTTGTTGAACCATCTCTCGCAAATGAGCCACTGCTTAATCAAGCTGCTTCGGCTGAATATGCGGGCTGCTTGGTGATGATTGTGATTCTGCAAATCGCGGCACTGGTTTTGCTCAGCGGGATTGATATTCCGCCTTTATCTGAGCAAGAGCAGCAAAAGAGCGGGCGTAGTTTGGGGGCGATCGCCCAGCAACCTGTTTTCATCGTCGCTGTCTTTGGCAGCATGTTGGGCTATGGGCTGATGGCGATGGTGATGACGGCTACCCCTTTGGCAATGGTTGCCTTCTCTCACTCCTTCGAAACGGCAGCATCAGTGATTCAGTGGCACGTACTGGGGATGTTTGTACCGTCACTGTTTACCGGATTTCTAATCGCCCGGTTTGGCACCTTGAGAATTATTCTTGCCGGAGCCATTCTCAGCAGTTTATGCATTGCCATCAACCTAATGGGAACAGGGGCACTCCACTTTGGCGTTGCCCTCTTGCTGCTGGGAGTCGGCTGGAACTTTATGTTTGTTGGCTCCAGCACCCTGCTCACCCAGGCATACACACCAGTAGAACGGGCAAAAACTCAGGCAATGCATGATTTTTTGATGTTTGCCTTCGTCGCCTTCGCCACCTTCCTCTCTGGCAGACTTTTGGAGAGTTTTAGCTGGGCAGTCGTCAACTACATAGGGCTAGTGATGATTTTGATTGTGCTGGTGGCGTTGGGGTGGTTTCGGCAGCAGCGGGGGGCGATCGCCAAAAGTCATAGCACGCTCTAACTCACTGCTTCCCATTCATCTGGTGCAGCAATGTAGGATGGTGGAAAGGAGGACAACATGAACATCGCTATCATCAACGAGGTAGTTGAGCAGTTGAAAATCATGCCACAGCATTTGCAATGGCAGGTGCTTGAATTTGCCCGGTCGCTAGTCAAGGTTGAAATGCAAGGTACGCCAGGACAACAGCTACTGCGTTTTGCAGGTTCAATTCCTCCCGACGATCTGCGGTTGATGCAAGAAGCAATTGAGCAAGATTGTGAACAAATAGATACTAGTGAATGGTAAGTATTTGCTTGATACCAACATCATCATTGCTCTCTTTGCAAATGAAGCGATTGTCAGGGACAATCTTGCTCAAGCAAACGAAGTTTTCATTCCCAGTTTTGTGATTGGTGAGTTATGCTACGGTGCAAGAAAATCAGGACGAGTCCAAGCAAATTTAGCCAGAGTAGATGAATTTGTTTCTAGCAGCACAATATTGGGGTGTGATGCTGAAACTGCTCGGCAATACGGGGAAGTCAAAAACAAGTTGAGGCTCAGAGGTCGTCCGCTACCTGAAAATGATGTTTGGATCGCGGCCCTTGCACTACGACATGACCTGATTCTGGTAACACGCGATGCCCATTTCCAGGAGGTAGACAACTTGCAAGTAATTGCATGGTGAGTACTGCCTCCGCATTGTTATTCATGATCAAAAGTTTTGCACACCGTTCTAACGGCATCGCGTAACCAACAGACTGCCTCATCCCGATCGCTCAATTTGCTCCACACCATTGAAACTGTCCAGGGCTTTGTTTTGACTGGAAGTTCAAATAGCTTCAATTGGTAAGTATCTGCCATCCGCAGAGCAAGGCGATGGGGGACTGCGGCAACTAAATCACCGGCTGCGATCGCACACGGCAAAATCAACATGTGAGGGGTCGTCAAAGCAATCCGACGCGCTAAGTTCTGCCCATTCAGCGCTTGATCAATTGCACCGATGCTGTCTCGCCGCAGCGTGGTCAGCGCATGAGATAGAGACGCAAAGGTTTCCAAATCCATTGTTCCATGCTTTAGAGCGGGGTGCCCCAGACGGGCAATTCCGACAAATCGTTCTGTAAAAATAGGCTCCCAGTCGGTTTGGCGAGGCGGGTTTGGAAAAACCCCTAACGCAACTTCGATCGCCCCTTGTTCTAACAACTCACCTACGTCGTCTTTCTCATAACCAATCATGTGAAAGTTGATGGACGGTGCAGTTCGACGACTAAACTCCAGTAGCGGCGGCACCAAAACCAAACTGCTGTAATCTGAACTGCCGATGGCAAAGGTGCGATCGCTAGAAACTGGCTCAAATGACTGGCTCGAAGTTACGGTTTGGCGAATCTGTTGCAGCGCTGCCAAAATGCCGGGAGCGATCGCCTGTGCTTTGAGCGTTGGCTGCATCTGTCTTCCCAACCGCACAAACAACTCATCTTCAAACAAGATCCGCAAGCGATTCAGCGATGCACTCATGGCAGGTTGCCCAATCTGAAGCTGTTCGGCAGCTTTGGTCACATTGCGCTGCTCCATTAGAGCTTCAAAGGCAACCAGCAGGTTTAGATCAATCGCTGCCAGATTTATTGATTTCATTGATACTATTCATCTCAAAAATCATCTTGCTCACTAGTTTAGAGGTTGATACGGTGGCGGTGGAGCAAATTCACCCGCATTAACGACCTATGACCCAGAGAGTTGCAGTAGTTACGGGTAGCCATAAAGGACTGGGATATGCGATCGCCCGCCAATTGACACAAAAAGAAATTCAGGTCATCGTGACCAGTCGCAAAGAGCAAGACGGTCGCGCAGCTCAACAGCGACTATCGCAGGAAAACATTCAGGTAGACTTTCACCCTCTGGATGTGACAAGCGACGTAAGTGTGCAGCAGTTCACCACCTGGTTACAGCAAACTTACGGCAGAGCTGACATTCTGGTTAACAATGCCGGAATTAATCCAACGGCACAGCCAGAAGAAGCCAGTCTGCTCACCGTTCAGCTAGAAACGATGCGGTCAACCTTTGAAACAAATGTGCTGGCAGTTTTTCGTATCACCCAAGCCCTGCTGCCATTCATGAAAGCCCAAAATTACGGGCGGATCGTTAACGTCTCAACTGAGATGGCTTCTCTCACGTCAATAGGTGACGATTTCTTCTATCCGTTAGCTCCTTCATACCGCCTCTCAAAAGTTGGAGTGAATGGACTGACGGCAATCCTGGCAAAGGAGCTTCAAGGTACAAATATTCTGGTTAATGTTTATTCTCCTGGCTGGATGCAAACCGATATGGGCGGTTCCAGCGCACCATTTACTGCTGCTGAAGGAGCCGAAACTGCCGTGTATCTGGCAACCCTGCCAGAAGGTGGCCCACAGGGTAAGTTTTTTGCGGAAATGCGGAAGTTTGGAGGAGCGATCGCGCTTCCCTGGTAATTCACCTTGGAATCAAAACACGACACAACGACAGCAAGAAAAATTAATCATGACTCTAACGGAAGAACAGAACCTGGCAACTGCCCGTATCTTTGTCGAACAATTTTTGGGCAAAGGCAACATGACCATAGCGGCAGATGTCCTTGATGAAAACGTACAAGCAATCACCGGACTAAAGCCAGATGGACCAATTGACGGACGTGAGCAGTACAAGCAGATTTTTAGTAGCTTTTTTGATGCATTTCCGCCTGTTCCGGGTTCGGAGATGATTGTCGAAGATATGTTTGCGGTGGGCGACCCCTTGCGGGTATCTCTTCGAGATCGCGTCGTCGTTCGATTTCGCTCAATGCAAACCCACGCCAAAAGCTTCTTTGGTGTAGCCGCAACCAATCGAGACATCACATTCATTGAAACTCATGTGATGCGTCTTCGGGACAGCAAAATTGTTGAAAACGTTGTGAGTGCGACCAACCTGGAATTTGAGATGTTGATGGCTCCTGTTCTGACCCCATTGATTCTCAAGTAACGGGAGTGTGAATGCTATGGGCGCAAGATCTCGGTATCCAAAAGGTTACGCAAGCCTATAACCTTTAGAGATCAAATAGGATTTCTGTAGTTGTATTTTGCTTGAGAAGAGATCTCATATGGTTAGTCAGATCCTGCTACAGACAACGATTCAAACTCACCCTGACGATTGGGCAATTGAGCGATTCTCCCTATTGCAGGACTACCTTGCCTCTCTCACTGATGTGAATGGAAAACCTCTCTTTGAGGTAACAGCGCGAGATCGACAGCCTGATCAGCAGGGCAACGACCCGGTATTAAGTAACCTCGATCAGTCAGACTTTAGTCAGCTTTGGCTGTTCGCCGTGGATGTGGGGGATGGCTTAAGCACAGCAGATTGTGAAGGCATTCAGCGGTTTCGGCAACGAGGCGGGGCGGTCCTGACCACCCGCGATCACCAGGATTTAGGCTCTTCATTAGGCAAACTCAGTGGAGCTTGCCAGCCCCTCGCTTCTGCTCATTTCTTTCACAGCCAGAATCCGGAGCCGGAGCTAGAGCGGCAGCAGCGGGACGACCAGGAGACGCAAGCAATCAGTTGGCCGAATTATCACTCTGGGCAAAACGGAGATTATCAGGTGATCCAGCCAACGGAACCGCTGCATGAGCTTTTGCTGCGTCCTACAGGAGAAGCCCTTCAATATTTACCCGCTCATCCCCATGAGGGTGCTGTGGGTGTCCCGCTGAATGGAGATTCTAGTATTAGGGCGATCGCTACGGGCACCAGCAAAATCAGCAGTCGTCCATTCACTCTGGCAGTGATCTTTGAGCAGGCAGTGGATTCTTCAGGTCACAAATTGGGGCGAGCGGTGGCTGAGTCTACCTTTCATCACTTCTGTGACTACAACTGGAATCCGAATTTTGGATGTCCTAGTTTTGTGTCTGAGCCCGTCGGAGACGGCATTGCTCAAAACCCTCAAGCCCTCGAAGACATTCACACTTATATGCGAAATCTGGCTCTGTGGTTGAACGCTGCTTGAGAATACACATCTCTAGAGCTACAAGAGTGGGTAAACAAAACAACGATTGGAGTATGTTATGAACATTGGCATCATTGGTGCAGGAAACATTGGCGCGACCTTAGCTGAACTGCTGACTCGTGCGGGTCATGCGATCGCCATCAGCAATTCCAGAGGTCCAGAATCTTTGCAAGAGCTAGTCACCCAGCTTGGTCCGAACGCTCACGCGGCAACAGTGACAGAAGCCGCCACATTTGGAGAAATTGTGATTGAGGCAATTCCGTTTGGTCGTTACGCTGACTTGCCAGCAGAAACGCTCAAAAGCAAGATCCTGGTCAATGCAGGCAACTATTACCCCGATCGCGATGGCGTAATCGACCTGCAAGGGCTAACTCACAGCGAATTTATTGCCAGTCACTTGCCCGCTGTGAAAGTGATCAAAGCATTCAATACGATTTATTGGGTTCATCTACGAGAGCAAGGAGATCTGACCAAGCCTCTAGAAGAACGACGAGCTATCTTTATTGCTGGAGACGATGCTGAAGCAAAACAGACTGTCTCTAAGCTAATCGAAGCGATCGGTTTTGCTCCAGTAGACACAGGTTCGTTACATAACAGCCGCATTCAAGAACCGGGTGCAGATATTTACAACAAAACCCTGACCGCACGAGAGGCAAATTCGCTCATCCCTAATTCGTAGAACTGAAAATTACACTGAAGGAGCAACCATTCTCTGCTGCAAAACTAATTGATTTCGCAGCAAGTCTGCTTCCATTGTGCTCAGTTGATCAATCTGTACTTTAAAGTCTGCGGCTCGTCGTTTTGCGGCAACCTTTCGCTCTAGAGCCGCTCGGACGATTCGTTCTTCCTTGCCTTGCTTCAGGGCAAGTTGGGCAACCCGATGCCAGGTTTCTGCATCCGCTTGAGTTCGGTCATATTGCGGCTGAAGCTGAGCCTTGGCGATCGCAATATTTTGCAGCGCATGATCCGAAAGGTGAATTGATTGAATCGGATCAGACTCCGTTGCAGCCTCTTGAATCAACCCCCGTGCTGCTGCTGCACCTACACCGCCAATGCCCAAGCCAAAGTTGTTAAGTTGCTGGCTTTCATTCACTCCAGTCTTGCACCAGTTGGCAAAATGCTCACAGTTGTTTGAAACCAGGTTATATTGCTGCTCCCCCAGACGACTTTCAGCCCGCTGCATGACAATATCGGGAATATAAGCTTTTGGCTGGTGCTTCACAAAAATTGGATTGCCCGCCGCAAAAGACTCTATAGAAGTCCGGCTAATAGTTGCTTCCCCAGCCTTGCGATAGTGAATCACCGTCCCGTCGCCACAGTCAATGCCATGATGCTCGTAGATCCCGTCTTGCCCAAGAAACGGACGCATCACGTAGATTTGATCTCCTCGCGCCATAGTTCTGCCTCTACTGCTCCCCTATTTTTCGCTCTGGCTCAGAGGTAATTTAGCGCAATCGGGTTCAAGGACAGTTCAGCAATTCGATGGAATTAGTTCTATTGCTGAATGTGTTGAACCGCTTGCCGCAGCGCATCGGCTAATAAATTTGCTGATGCAAAGCGTTGTTCAGGATCAGGATCAGTGACTTTCTGCATTACGGCTTGAATTGCAGGAGGTACATTGGGCACCGACTCTGCATAAAATCGATATCCTTCCCCGCGATCGCCATAGAAAGAAATTGGATTTTGACCCGTGAGCAAAAATGCCAGCATGGGCCCCAAAGCGTACAGGTCAACCGCAGGAGTCGCATTGATGTCTAGCTGCTCAGGGGCAGAATAACCTGTAGAGCCAGCTGGGGTTTCTTGTCCCAAAACGACGGCTTTGGTTGCCCCAAAATCAACCAGGGCCATTTCCCCTGCGGCAAACGGGGCGCTCTGGTAAATCAAGCTTGTCGGTCGAATTCCGCGATGTAAAATCGGTGGCGTAAAGGTGTGCAAATAATCTAACAGTCCACAGATTTCTAAAATCCAGTCGATTGCCTGATGGAACTGAATTGGTCCTTCTGCCATCACCTGTTGGGCGACTGTATTGCCAGTCATCATCTCCATTACCAGGCAGGGGCGCTGGGCGATCGCAAAAAAATCAACCAACCGGGGAATCTGGGGATGGTTGATCTGCCGTAAGATCTCTGCTTCGCACTCCAGCGCAGCTTGCGCCTTGGGGTTACCAATCCAGTCTGGGTTCAGCGTCTTTAGCGCCAGATTTTGACCATTTCGCCAGACGAGGTAGGTAATGCCAATTTCACCCTCACCCAATACTTTGACAAGCTGATAGTCTCCAAGGGTTTGCAGCACTTGTAGCGGTTGTCCGCAGTCAACGCAAAACAGACCGCCCCCCCGCTGGTGAGTACAGTCTGACTCAGACGTGTCCATGCTATCCAATTCGCTAGGCGCATTGCTGGCGATGACTCTTCCAAAGGAATTTGGGGGTTTAGGAAGCGCTCCCGGAATATCGCTGGTAGGTTCCGATGAAATTTGTAGATGGGGCGGTACCGGAATCATCCCCACGGACGACACGGTTTTCTTTGGCGTTTCGATGCCGCTTTCGGTATCTCCAAACTCTGATGGAGGCTCGCTGCTGCGTCCTGTAATTTCGGTATCTGAAAAGGCGTAGTCTGTGCGCTGGCTGATTGTGCGATCGCCAGTCATGGTGTTAGGCAAATCCTTGTTTGCCTCAGTTCCAATCCGAATCTGAATATTGGGTCCTGACCGCGCCAGACGCATCACTGCTCCATCCAGAATTGGTACTTGGGTGATGCGTTTGCCGTCTAAGTAGGTGCCGTTTGTGCCCAAGTTTAGGATTTCCCAGTTTGCCCCAACCCTACGCAACTCGACATGATGGCGAGACACCACTGCACTATAGAGGATCACATGATTGTCGGTCGAGCGACCAATACGAATCACAGACTCATTCTCAAAAGTCCAAACCTGAACTGGGATTTGCTTAAGTGGATGTAAAAGAGAAAGAGTAATCACACTGGCAACTTTGAGTCTGAGAAGGACTGGAATAAACGGGGGAACGCTAAGCTTCCAATTCGAAACTTTCTATTATGCTACGCTGCTTTGCTCAAAACCAAAGCAAAGAGTTTTTGACTAAGAGTTGCCTTTATCAATGACAAATTATTCGACTATTCATAACCAATATTTCGGTTTGAATCAAGCAAGCTGAAACAAAAAGGTAACGCGATCGCCCTTTCCTAGAGCAATGCGATCGCCCGAACGCAATCGATGGCGATTGCCAATAGGCAGGGGCGCATTATTAATGTAGGTTCCGTTTGAACTACCCACATCTTCAATGTAGTAAATCCCTCCTTCAACCCGGATATCTGCATGAATTCTAGAAACAATTTCAGAATTTGGAAATCCGGAAACATCCACATCGGGGGGAATCCGATCATTCGGTTTACCCAAATGAATCACCGATAAATTTTGAGGCAGCTCAATCGTTGCATTTGTCTGCACATGTAGCAAACGCGCCGACTGAATTTGAAGCTGGGTCTTGGAGTCAGCCGAGGGATCTGGCAGTGGCAGTGGCGGCGGCGGTGGCGGTGCTGAATGGGCAACATTCTGCCCCTCAGAGACAGGGGCAGGAGGGACTGGATCAGGAGAATGAACGCCTGAACCTGCTTCTGGCTCAGCATGGGATACACTTGCCATCAATGGCTCTGGCTCCACTAGTGGCTCTGCGGGCAGCAAATCAGGAATTTCAAAACTAGGGGCTACGGTCGGGGGTGGCTCTACAGCTCCAGCCTCTTTGACTCCAGCCGTTCGAAGATTAAAGCCACACTGTCCACAAAAGCTGGCATCTGCCTGTACGGTCGAACTGCAATTAGGGCAATTCATCATCATTGGCAGAGGCGTATAGCAGGCCTCACACTGAACAGCCCCGTCCGGGTTTTGGTGATTGCAATTAGGACAGACAATCATGCCATTTCTCGCTCTATTGACATTATTAAAGGAGTGCCAGCTTCTAAACAGGGAATTTTCAACTTTACTCTACAAGTTCATCGATAAATTTAACTGAACTGATAGGAGCAATTAAGTTTGCCTACGCTACCCCAGATTCCCATTTTGTCGCTTTCTGAGTCGCTTTGGCAAAAACCTACTGATCAAATCAAAAAGTTCTATTTCGAGGCAAACAGGGATGGGTCAAGATTCTCGCCTGCTGCCTGATCAAGTAGCCACCAAAGTTGCCCTTGTGGTTGAATCAGCCGAGCCGGATAGGTTGTTTCGTCTCCAGTTTCAGCCAAAATATGCGTTAGCGCATTCTGCTTGTTAGCACCTGTTACTAGAAAAATGATGGTACGCGCTTGATTAATCAGAGGGGAGGTAAAAGTGATGCGCGGTTGTCCGTCCTTATTCCCAACGGTGATCAGGCGATCGCGCACAGTTAATGCTTCAGTATGAGGAAACAAAGAAGCGGTATGCCCGTCGTCTCCAATTCCTAACAGCACCACATCCAGTGCCGGAAACTCTCCTGCTCCGAGTTGAAAAAATTCCTGAAGCTGGCGTTCGTGCTTTTGGGCAGCGATCGCAGGGTCAGCTTCATCGGTTGGGATGGGATGAATATTGGCAGGAGGAATTGCCACCAGATCTAACCAAGCATGACGAGCCATGCCCTCATTGCTGTCGGGATGGTCAGCAGGAACATACCGTTCGTCACCCCAAAACACATGAATTTTCTCCCAGGGCAGGTCTTGGCTGGCGATCGCCTCATATAGAGGTTTTGGCGTACTGCCTCCTGCCAGGGCAATCGTGAACTGACCTCGCTCTGCTAAAGCGTTTTGCAGACTAGCTAGAACGAGCTCAAGCGATCGCTGCACAATTGCGCTTCGGTCAGGCAGAACTTCTACCTTTCTACTCATCAGAATTCAACCCTTTCAATCAGTTTTAGAATGCGCCCTAACCGGCTTGCTAGGCGAAACAAGTTTTTCTTTCCAAAAATTACAGCTAAACTAGCACAGCCTACTCGTGTTACAGATGTAAGTTTGAGATTACCTACACTTCCAATAGCCATAGCCCTAACCTAACAGGAGTTTATCTACTGAGAGCCGCTCTGTCTCAACCTGTCACAAAGCGCTACTCGCTCATTTCACCAACCCGCAGTGCCCAGTAGAATAAAAAGCATCTCAGTATTTCTCTAAGCATCTTCACGGAGTTCGATCAGGGCGCACTACCAAAATCCCTTCCAACGGAGATTAAATGGGCAGTGCTAAAGCTTCACAAAGTACGCAAACAAGTTATTGCTAAAGCGGTTGCAGTTCTGGATAGCTACGCCGTTGATCCGGCAATTCAAGAGAAATTGGCTCATCTCCTGGATGAGCAGCCTGGACGCGAGCTGTATCGAGCAAATCCTCGCCTGTTGGCAACCCATCTGCGACTCCCTGAACGGGAAATGCTGCAGATCTTGGTCATTGCCCTCAAGGAAGGAATCGTTACACTCAACTGGGAAATTGAATGCCCTGCCTGTCATGGACTCGATTTTCGCCCCAAGCATCTCAGTGATTTGCGATCGCTTCATACCTGCCCTGCGTGCAACCACGTTCACAAGACTGATGCTGATGAGCAGGTTCGTGTCACCTTTAGCATCGACGAACGGCTCCGCAAACTGGAACCCGAAGCCGATGATCCAGAATTTCGAACTCGGATGGATCGTCGCTATGGAGTTGTTTCTGGGCACCGAATGTTGACCTTACAGGCGTTTCGCGATTTGTTTCCCCGCGAAACCATCCCGCCCAACGAAAGTTTGCTGATTCGACGGGTAGCAATTCTGTTTACAGATTTAGCAGGTTCAACGGCGCTCTATTCTCGTCGGGGTGACTCTAGAGCCTATGATCTGGTGCGGAAACACTTTGATCTGCTATTTCAGCTTGTAAACGAGCACAATGGGGTTGTTGTAAAAACTATCGGTGATGCGGTCATGGGGGCGTTCACTACGCCTGTTGATGCATTAAGGGCAGCGATCGCTATGCACCAACAAATTGTCCTCCTCAACCAGCAACTCTCTTTACCCTCAGAAGATCAGCTCATCCTTAAAATCGGTATCGATGTTGGACCCTGCATTAGCGTCACTCTCAACGATCGCCCAGATTACTTCGGTATTACAGTCAATACGGCGGCTAGAGTTCAAGCAACTAGTCAGGGCAACAACATTGCCGTTACAGAAGCTCTGATGCAAGACACGAGCGTTGAAAAGGTTTTACAAAGCTGCACCTGGCAGCGTCGAGACCAACTGTTAAAGGGACTCGCAACTCCAGTTGTTGTTCACTACCTTTTCCCAAACTAGTTTCGTACCCGACCTGCGCCAGATTTTGCTCAAGCTGTCACATCCGAAAATGTATTTTTTCCGTATATTTTGTATCGGAGTGGTGCAAAATGCCAATTTTTTTGCCAGGATCTTTACTATTCACCTGCTTTTGTAGTGATTTCTGCAACCTATTAGGCAAACAGCGTGAAGGCTAAAGGCAGTGTGTTGTGCCCCTACCAAGCCTTTGTCACATCTCTAGCAGGAGCTAATTGGGAATTGGTCATCCTTGCTGAAAGATATTGCATTTACCTCTCCGGTTTTCAGGTGTCAACTGAGGAACATGATGTTTAAGGCAGGATTTTCTGGGGGCATATTAGAAGTTAGATACCTTTCAAGTTGAAGGACTTTGTCCGGCTACGACAGGTCTGGTGAACTCGTAAGCATTCCTTGCCCAACTCCCTGCCTTCAAGATTAGCGTGGTCTGTAGTGCCCCTTTGGTTGGTATCCTAAGCTGGGTACTATCCCGCTTAAATTTGAAACGGACAGCAACGTAAATTTATTATGAGTTCACCCAAAGCGATTAATCGCCGCCAACTCTCGCCACTCGTTTCTTTAGCACTGAAAACCGTCGGTGTAGTCATGATTCTAGCTTCCCTGCTAGACATGATCATTCTGCCAATGCCCTACAACTTCAGCGGAGATGGCAGTACTCAGTGGCTTCTGAGTTTCACGACGCAAGTAGTAGATCGGGGAATCATTCCCATGATTGGCATCGCGCTGCTATTGACTGGCTCTTGGGTCGGCAGTGATCTGGGTACCGCTCCTCAAAAACAAAAAAGCTGGCAATCGCTTCAATTTTGGGCACTGGTGCTGTCTTGCCTTCTAGGGCTACTGTATCTACTCATCTTTCCTCTGCACCTTAACAATGTTCGCATTGACAGTCAGCAATCGCTCGCACAGATCGCTCAGGAAGCTGACCAAGCGCAGACTGAACTGGGCACTCGGCTCAATGCTGAGGTGCAGCAGCAGCGTCAGCAGATTGTTCAGCTTCTAGAGAATGAAGATTTGCTGGAGCAGGCGATCGCCTCTGGGCAGGTTCCTGAGCAGCAGGCGGAGCTATTGCGGCAGTTTAGGGATGATCCAGCAGCTTTAGACCAGTACATCGAGCAGCGAGTTGGTGAACTGCGAACTCAATTTGAGACTGAGATTGGTACTCGCCGAGAAGATGCCCTTCGCACCGCTAGGACTGAAGCCCTTAAGTCAGGATTGCGAATTGGCATCAGCAGTTTGCTGTTGGCGATTGGCTACATCATTATTGGCTGGTCAGGCTTAAGGGCATTAGGGCAACCTAATCGAGCAGGCTGAATTTGACTCTCTGCCAATTTTCTACCCAATTTTGCCAGAAGTGGGGTGTGTTCTGCCTGACGTCCGTTTCAGCTTGAACCGTTAGACACTATGTTTACGATCTACATCCTCACTCACAACGAAGAGATTGATATTGCTGACTGTATTGAGTCGGCTCTACTTTCGGACGACGTAATTGTTGTTGATTCTTACAGTAGCGATCGCACCGTTGAAATCGCTAACCGCTACCCCGTAAGAGTCGTACAGCACACCTTTGAAAGTCATGGCAAACAGCGAACCTGGATGCTGGAATCGCTTCCCCCCAAGCACGATTGGGTATACATTCTGGAAGCCGATGAACGAATGACTCCGGGACTGTTTCAGGAATGTTTGCAGGTAATCCAGAGTGACAAACACGTTGGCTATTACGTGGCTGAACGAGTTATCTTCCTGGGCAAGTGGATTCGTCGCAGCACTCAATATCCGCGCTATCAGCTTCGGCTACTGCGACACGGCAAAGTGTGGTTTGCTGACTATGGGCACACCGAGCGTGAAGTTTCTGAAGGTTCTACAGGATTCTTACGAGAAACCTACCCTCACTATACGTGTAGCAAAGGCTTGAGCCGCTGGATTGACAAGCACAACCGCTACTCCACCGATGAAGCAGCTGAGACGCTGCATCAGCTTGAGCAGGGAAAAGTTGATTGGCAGAAGCTATTATTTGGAGCTTCAGAAGTCGAGCGTCGTCGAGCACTAAAAGATTTGTCTTTGCGTGTTCCGTTCCGTCCGCTGGTTCGCTTTGTGTACATGTATATTTTTTTGGGTGGCTTCCTGGATGGGCGATCAGGTCTTGCTTGGTGTACACTCCAAGCGTTTTATGAATATCTAATTTTGCTGAAAGCCTGGGAGATGAAACACATGCCCGTGCCGATGGTGAAGTCCATTCCAGAACAGCCCTCAATATCTGCTTTAGCAGCATCAGGGCAAATGGAACCATCCCCAGAAGCTATATCGGCTCGCTCTGCTCAGTAGCGCTTGCCCAACTTTATTCGCTCTGGACATCAGCTAAGCGAGAGGTTAGAAGGCGATCCATCCAATTCTCTAGATGAGTTCGGTTTTCCTGACGCTGCACTGGGTCAGTTGTGTCAAGCGGGTGTGGCATCAACCCTAAAACGGTTGCAGTGGTGACACAAAACATCGATTTTTGGAAGCTGATGCAAATTTTGACTCGCAGGTCATCTTCCCCGCGCAACCCCTGCATGTAAAAATCATGCAGATAGCCAGGCAAATAGTGCCGCATGTCTTGCATCAGCAGGGTTGGTGGAATGCCAGCGCTACCTATGGGTAAAGGGTCAGCAAATAGTGCTCCATAGCTGAAGTCACCTGGCTTTTCTGAAATTTGGTGGGCTTGGGCATTGTAGGAGACAGTGCCAAAGAAGGGAAATGATCGGAAAAAGACAGCCTCGACGTAGGGGAGAGCTGTATCCGCCAGAAAAGTTAGCCCGACCGATTTGGGAATGATCTCGTAAGTTTGCCCCCTGATTGTGACACCGTAGGTGATGGGCAGTGCGGCTGCCTCGACTAAAGCATCACGAATGTGAGCTACCACATCGGCGATCGTCTGAACTTCTCCCTGGTCATAGAGATCAGACAGGTCTATGAACATGTCGCTCATCACTCGCCAAAACTGTCCCAGACCGCTGTAATAAGCCAGTTGCCGCACTTGCTCTGGCAAAAAGTTAGAAAATAGCTTATGTAGCAACTGCATTGGAGTGCCACCAACTTTAGCCTGAATCGCTGCCTCAGTTCGTTGACTAAACTCAGCAGAATCCAGGTAGTCATCCAATCCGCCGCCACCGTGCCACAGCATCCCTTTCATGCAGTATTCTGCATATTCGTAGTTGATCCGATCGTGCCACCAGTGTCGCAGCAGCTTTTTGAGCGAAACTTCGCCATCGAAATACTTAAAGGCAGGAAATAAAACGAGAAACTGTTGCTCGGCGATGTAGATTAAATTACGCGAATAAGCGTCCAACACAACTCCGTAGCTTTTCAACACGCCGACTACCTCTAAGACATTGTCGGGGGAGTCAGGTAATAGAGCACCTCCTGATTCCAGATAATGAATCATGTCCGCTAGGGGGTGGGTAGAAGGTTGCTGAGTCAGACTTACCATTAGGTTTCTCTTAAAAAGCTATTCTCTTAAAAAGCTGTTGGGCGATCGCAGTTTAAGTGCCAATCTTCGATTCAACTGGGGGCAGGAAAGATCGGTGAGGTTTATTTCTACTCTAAGGATAGAGCTGAATGCTGAAAGTTTTCAAAGGCAGGTGTGGAGACTAGTTCAATTTCAGGTGGGTTGACAGCTACAGTTTCAATCAGGGGTGATGGAGCCAAGTGACTGATGGTGGGGCTTGGCGTTAGCCTACCCAGAGCTGCAGAGGTTCCTTCACTCCAGCGATATAACCAGCTCGGCTGCAACCCCAAGAAGATGATTAATACTGTCATCACAACTGACGGTAAGCGATCGCGCCAGTAAACACGAGGTAAGTTTGCTAAATTCTCAGGCAGTCTACCAAAAAAGGCTCGGTTTACCAGATTCAAGAAGTAAACCGCTGTTAGTCCTGTTCCTAGCACGCAAAGCAAAGTCTGTACTGGGAAGACCGAAAAACTGCTGCGATAAACAACAAATTCGGCGACAAACCCAACCATCCCGGGAATCCCCCCACTTGCCATTACGCCTGCAATCATCAGGCTACCGATTAGAGGCAAACCGCGCTCTGGGTTTAATAGTCCCCGCAAAACAGTGACATCACGAGTTCCAGTTTTGGAATAAACCACACCGACCAGCAGAAATAAAAGGGCTGAAATTAACCCGTGGCTAACCATTTGCCCGACTGCCGCCAAAATGCTCAAAGGCGTGGCAGCGGCACTGGCTAGAATCACGAATCCCATGTGACCCACCGAGCTATAGGCCACAATTTTCTTCATATCGGTTTGAGCGATCGCGACAAAAGAGCCGTAGAGAACGTTGACGACAGCGATCGCTGCTAACCAGGGAGCCAAAACTCGCCAAGCCTCAGGAAACAGCCCTAAGCCAAAACGCAGCAACCCATAGGTGCCCAATTTCAGCAGCATACCTGCCAAAAGAACTGATGTTGGGGTAGAAGCTTCAACGTGAGCATCGGGCAGCCAAGTGTGCAGTGGCACTAGCGGAATCTTAATGCCAAAACCGATCAGCAGCGTCACTAACAGAATGATTTGCGTTCCTAGCGGCAAAGCTTGGGATTGTAAAGCCGCATAGTCAAACGTGGATACGCCTGTGAGCAGAGTCAGCCCAAAGAACGCAGCCAAAATCAAAATGCCAGAGGTCGCGGTGTAAATTAAAAACTTAGTCGCTGCATATCCCCGTCTTGCACCACCCCAGATGGCGATGAGCAGATACAGAGGAATCAACTCCAGCTCATAAAACAGGAAAAATAGCAGCAAATTTTGAGCTAGAAATGCACCTGCTACGGCGGACCCTAGCAATAGGAAGAGGGCATAGTAAAGTCGGGGACGGTTAATTTTTGGATCGCTACTATAAACAGCTATCACGACCAGGAAGCTATTCATCACGACCAGCGGAAGGGACAGCCCGTCCACTCCCAATCGGTAAGTTAACCCTAACGGCTCAACCCAGGGGAGCGTCTCCTGAAGCTGCAAGCCTGCATTGCTGATATCAAATTGAGTAATGAGAAAAACAGTCCATCCTAAAGTAAAGATGGCGATCGCCAGAGCAGCCTGACGGGCCCGCTCAGAATTGGAAAACTGAGGTAAAAAGGCAATTACAGTAGCTCCCAAAACGGGTGCCCAAATCAAGGTACTCAACATCGTACAAGCTACTCCTTAAACCCCTGCATTTAGCTCAACCTAGACAATTCAACGCCAAGATGACCAGCCTCTCGTCAATTAACTCTCCTAACCTAATGTCCAAATAAACTTTGGGCAATGGAATAAGGAAAGTGAAAAGACCAAACCAGCGCCATGAAGGTGAGTATCACTCCCACAAAAACGGTTAGCAGATAGTTACGCGACTGCCCAGAGATGGTGTACTTCAAGCTTTCGCCCGTAAACAAAGAAACCACCCCAACCAGGTTAACCATGCCATCTACTACATAGCGGTCAAGCCAAGCAGTCAGTCTTGACCCCTGAACAACTCCCAAAACAACGCTTAAGCGATAAGCTTTTTCTATCCAAAAGTCGTAAGCCAGGGTATCTCTGATCGGCTTTCCAACCAGATTGACAGGCTTTGCCCAACCCGAATTGAGATAAATGAATCCTCCTAACCCACAGCCCACGATACCCGATGAAATTAAGAGAAGCACCAGCAGAAAATTGATGTTTTCCAGAGCAGGCAGCAAATGCCACTGAAGCAGCATCACAGGTACCAACAGCGCGATGATGACTAACGACACCATGGGTACAGCCATTGTCCAAGGCACTTCAGGTGTCCGTCGCGTTTTAATTTGCGGTTCACCCCAGAATGCCAGACCAAACATGCGGGTCAGGTTAAAGGCTGTTAATCCATTGACCAGCAGCAGTACCCCAACTAACCAGGGAGAACTCCAAAAGCTATCCCCCCATTCCAGCATTGACCAAAAGCTACCTAGAGGCAGTAACCCAATGGAGGCGAACGTTCCCACCACAAAGCTGCTCGTGGTAGCAGGCATTCGACCAGCAAGCCCTCCCATCTCAGTTAAATCTTGAGTGTTGGTGGTCAAAATCACAGAGCCGATGCTCATGAACAGTAGTGCTTTGCCGATCGCGTGGGTAAACAAAAACAGCAGCGCTAGATCAGTCTGCTGCATTCCCACCGCCAAAAACACTAGCCCCAGGTAAGCACTCGTCGTATGAGATAGAGCCCGCTTGATGTCAATCTGGGCGATCGCTACCAGAGAAGCTCCTATTGCCGTCATCGTGCCTAAAATCATTAGCGCAGTCAGGGCGATCGGAGAGATTGCCAGAATAGGCTGAAGTTTGATCAGCACAAAGGCCCCGCAGGCAACGACGACTGAATTCCGCAGAATCGATGCCGGATTAGGTCCTTCCATTGCCTCATCGAGCCACAGATTTAATGGAAATTGGGCACATTTACCAGTCGGACCGGCAATCAAAGCCAAACCAAGCAGGGTTGCAGTCAAGGGTGCTAAATTCGCGGTTTGAGCCCACGTTTCTAAATCCGAAAAGTTCAAGCTTCCGGCAAGTGTAAACACGACCAACACACCCATGAGCAGCAGCAAGTCTCCCACTCGTTTAGTCAAGAACGCATCGCGAGCAGCTGTCACAACCAGGGGTTGAGCGTACCAGAAACCAACCAATAAGTAGGTCGATAACGTTAACATCTCCAGCAGCGCGTAACTGAGAAACAGCGAGTCGCTCAATACGATGCCGCTCATAGCTGCCTCAAAAAAACCCATCAGCGCATAAAAGCGACCTAAAGCCCAATCTTTCTCCAAATACCCCAGAGCAAAAAACTGTGCTAAGAAGCTCAACGCTGTGATGATGATAGCAGCACCAACGCTGATCACAGAGATCTCTAAAGTGAAAGACAAATCCAGATCCAGGATTTTGAGCCAGGGAATCAGGAGACGCTGAGGCGGCTGATTCCAAACGGCTTGAAGTAACGCCCCGCTGTGGATCAGGGCCAACGCCGTCATTAACAGGTTGAAATAGGCTGCAGGGCGAGGACCTGTACGATGAACCAGTCCTGCTGACCAGGGCAATGTCAACAGGGCACCGATAAGACCGTACCCAGGTACCCACCAGCTCGTCTGGATCAGGAACTGAGACATCACGATCGTCCTTAAATTAAAGCGCTAGGGTCTAAATGAGCTAAGTAAATTTTAGAGCTTGTGCCCGAAGCTAAGTTCGATCGCTCCAGACTGCAAATCTAAAAGACTCGTTTAAGTCAGAATAATAATTGTGACAAAACTGCAACAAAGGATTTTTGTAAGTAGTTTTCACCAAATGTTCGGTCGTAAAGGAAAAACAAAGCTTTCCTCAACCCACATGTATCTAGGCTCAACGTCTACAGACCTTGCTCCTAGTAAAGAGCGTAGCACCTTTGGGACTCAACCGAAATATGACAAAAAACTCACAACATTGCAATTCTATAAGTGGTTTGAATTAGTGTTGAGCTTTTCAACCTAATGTTGAGGAGTGAAATCCATCTAAATAAGCCTGTACTTATCGGTGGTATTATAAAATCTCATAAATAAGCCTTTTAATTCAGTCTAAAACCTTGCTGCTTGATACTTTCACTTGAAGAATACAAGAGGTGGAGTTCAGCTATTCTCTGACTCCCTTGAATTAGATTCCTTGCAATTGTTCAACAATTGTGCTTGCAAGATAAGTCGGGATTATATTTTTTATTAAAGATAATCATTCTGCTTTATATTGTCAAAGTAAAGACATCCCCTGTATTCTTAAGCTTGGGAACTCTAAAGGTGCTTTTCTGAAAATTAAATCGGGCTCTCCGTCCAAATTTTCAGTTAAGAGCTGTATTTATTAACAAATTCTTCTTTGCGGGAGATGACTAATGCCAATTGCTGTTGGAATGATTGAGACGAAGGGCTTTCCTGCTGTGGTAGAAGCAGCAGATGCGATGGTGAAAGCTGCTAGGGTTACGTTAGTTGGGTACGAAAAGATTGGCAGTGGTCGCGTCACTGTAATTGTGCGAGGCGACGTTTCCGAAGTGCAAGCCTCTGTTGCGGCTGGCGTGGAATCTGTTAAGCGGGTAAATGGGGGAGAGGTTCTCTCTACTCATATTATTGCCCGTCCACATGAAAACCTTGAATATGTTCTGCCAATTCGATATACAGAGGCTGTAGAGCAATTTCGAAGTTAATTAAGAGTCAAAGGTAAGCGGTTCAATTAAACATAATTGAACTTCTAAATTAAGCTTCTGAAGGATTGTTTCAGACCGCTTAAATTGTAAAAGGTTTGTTTTTCAAAAACTAAAACTTGGAAGGGAGAATACGATGGCGATCGCAGTTGGAATGGTAGAAACTTTGGGCTTCCCCGCTGTAGTAGAAGCAGCAGACGCGATGGTGAAAGCAGCCAGAGTTACATTAGTTGGGTACGAAAAAATTGGCAGTGGTCGCGTCACTGTAATTGTGCGAGGCGACGTTTCTGAAGTGCAGGCTTCAGTGGCAGCCGGGGTTGACAACGTTAAGCGAGTGAACGGTGGACAAGTCCTCTCCACTCACATCATTGCCCGTCCCCATGAAAACCTGGAATATGTCCTCCCCATCCGCTACACCGAAGCAGTTGAGGCATTCCGGGAAAGCGTCAGCGGTATCCGTCCTCTCAACCGTCCATAACTTCATAATGCAGATTGCTAAAGTTTGTGGCACTGTTGTCAGTAATCAAAAAGAACCTAGCCTCAGAGGAGTCAAATTCTTACTATTGCAGTTCCTAGACGAGGAAGGGCAACCCTTGCCGGAGTATGAGGTAGCTGCTGATAGTGTTGGGGCAGGCATTGATGAATGGGTTTTGGTGAGTCGTGGAAGTGCTGCGCGCCAGGCTCCTGGCAGCGAAACCCGTCCTCTAGATGCTTTAGTAGTTGGAATTATTGATACGGTCAGCGTTGACAATCGGCTCCTTTATAGCAAACGCGATCAAGATCGTTAAATTCTCAATTCTGCTTTAGAGTCCAGGCTGAGCGATGCCCAACAAGCTTTTCTAGGGTCGGTTGCTGTCTTGCAAAAGCTTTAGGAGGTCGAGATAAGCCAGGGGTGAGTCATTTACAGATTTTGCCAACGGTCAAGTCTTTTGAGTGCCAACTCCCTCTGCTGTTACGGCTTGAATCTCAGATCAATCTTTTTTCTTTGCTAAGCAAGCTGATTTTAGTTGACTTGCGGTATCGCTCTTTTCAGTCAGGAGAAATTCATCATGGTCGTTCATGGTTCTGCTGCTCCTCCCACTCCCTGGTCAAAGAGCCTGGCTCAGCCCAGGATTCATGAGACAGCATACGTTCATTCCTTCTCCAACATTATTGGAGATGTGTCTATTGGTGCCGATGTGCTGATCGCTCCAGGAACTTCTATTCGAGCGGATGAGGGCAGCCCTTTCTATGTAGGCGAAGGAACCAATGTTCAGGATGGCGTGGTCATTCATGGTCTAGAGCAGGGGCGAGTTATTGGAGATGACCAAAAACACTACTCTGTTTGGATTGGGAAAGACACTTCTATCACCCACATGGCGCTGATTCATGGACCAGCTTATGTAGGAGATGACTGCTTCATTGGGTTTCGCTCTACAATCTTTAATTCTCGTATTGGCGATGGTTGCATCGTGATGATGCACGCGCTGATTCAAGATGTAGAGATTCCACCTGGCCGATATGTTCCTTCTGGATCAATCATCACGACACAACAGCAGGCAGACCGGTTGCCCGAAGTGGAGTCGGTTGATGTTAAATTCGCCCACCATGTTGTTGGGATTAATGATGCTCTTCGGTCGGGTTATCGGTGTGCTGAGAATATTGCCTGTATTGCTTCAATTCGCACTGAGTTGGAGCAGACTTATGAATCTAGCAACGCTAACGGAAACGGATCGAGTAAAAACCATAGTAATAGCCATAATCAAAGTCAAATGCAAAGCGATCGCCTAAGTTCTGAAGTCGTGCAGCAGGTGGGTCAACTCTTGGCTCAGGGTTACCGCATCGGTATGGAACACGCCGATGCCCGCCGCTTCCAGACGAGTTCCTGGAAAAGCTGTGCTCCCATCCAGTCCAACCGTCAAGCTGATGTGCTTGCTGGTCTAGAAGCCTGTATATCTGAGCATCGCGGTGAATATGTCCGACTATTCGGGATTGATACTCAATCTAAGCGCCGAGTTTCGGAGATGATTGTTCAAAGACCCGGAGATAAGGTAGCAACTGCCCCATCCAGTAGCAGTAGCAGTAACTATTACACCCCCAGTAGCTCCAGCAGCAGCTCTAGCAGCCAAAGCTATGGCACTCAGAACTATTCGTCAGCTAAAAGCAATCGCTTAAGTTCTGAGGTTGTACAGCGGGTGAGTCAGCTTTTGGCTCAGGGCTATCGCATTGGCACCGAACATGCAGATGCGCGTCGGTTCCAAACGAGTTCCTGGCAAACTTGTTCGCCGATTCAAGCAAGTCGTGAATCGGATGCGATCGCTGCTTTGGAAGGATGCTTGGCTGAACATAGTGGTGAATATGTGCGTATGTTTGGCATTGACACCCGTGCTAAGCGTCGGGTGTCAGAATTGATTGTTCAAAGACCTGGCGATAACGGTAATTCTGTTGGTTCTGCCCCAAGTCGATCCTACACACCGCCTGCTGCATCGACAAACGGTTATAGCAGTGTAAATGGTGGAGCGTTCGCCCCATCAGGAGGGAGCCTTGCCTCAGACATAGTGCAACAAGTCAATCAGCTGCTGTCTCAGGGATATCGGGTTGGCGTTGAATATGCAGATGCGCGTCGCTTCCAGACGAGTTCTTGGAAGAGCTGTTCGGCTATTTCAACAATTCATGCGTTAGATGTGATCGCCGCTTTAGAAATCTGCTTAGCTGAACACAGCGGTGAATATGTCCGTCTGTATGGCATCGATACGGCTTCCAAACGACGAGTTTCAGAAACTATCATCCAAAGACCTGGCAAATAGCTTTGCTTTAGACCTTGCATATTTGTTAGAGGTTCTTGTTTCCAATGCGTTTGCCGCCCCTGCGACTCATCAGCGATGTCCACTTTTGTGTAAGTGGCAACGTTACGATACATCCCAGTGCGGTGATTGCTCCTGGTGTGTTGCTTCAAGCTGACGCGGACAGTCAGATTGTTATCGCAGCAGGAGTTTGCATTGGGGCGGGAACGGTCCTACACGTTAATCAGGGAAACTTAGAGATTGAGGAGGGCGCTAGCTTGGGGGCAAGCGTCCTCCTATTTGGCAGTGGTAGGATAGGAGCAAATGCCTGTATCGGTTCTAAGGTTACTATTTTCAATAGTTCCATTGAGCCTGAGCAGGTCGTTCAGGCTGGTTCTTTAATTGGAGATCCTAGCCGTTCTATAACCCAGACGGAATCGGTACCAGCTGAGGCTTCACCTCCTCACGCAGAGACAGCATCAACTCAGGTTTCACCTCCTCAGCCTGCTGAAACTGCTCCGGTTCACTCACCATCGGCTCTCGCTACTGCTGCAAGTGTACCCATCTATGGAAAAACCGCATTGACTCAGTTGATCATTGCGCTTTTCCCTAGTAGGCATTCCTTAGATGATTTACCCCCTGAAAACCAGTCTTCCAATGGCAAAACCCCAGAATGATAGCGCACGATATGCCCTGAATGGAGGTCACAAATGAATGTGCAGGATGGGGGGTCAGTCCTGGCGAGATCAATAGGACAGCCAAAGGACTTCAAAAACAGAGCTTTGGGGTTGGTTTCAACTCGTAGCTTTCCCGCTATTGTCGGTACGGCAGACATGATGCTAAAGTCGTCTGGCGTAACACTGGTGGGTTACGAAAAGATTGGCAGCGGCTACTGCACGGCTGTCGTTCGAGGCGGCATTTCAGATGTGCGAATCGCGGTTGAGATTGGTGCAGAAACTGCTCAACAGTTCGGTCAACTCATTTCTAAGGCAATCATTCCGCGCCCTATGCCTAATCTGGATGCGGTGCTGCCAATTGGTAGTCGTTTGGCAAAAATTGTAGAAAATCGGGGACACAATCGCCTGAGCAATCAGGCAATCGGTTTGCTGGAAACGCGAGGCTTTCCGGCAATGGTTGGTGCTGCCGATATGATGCTTAAATCTGCGGATGTGCAGTTTGCGGCCTATGAAATCGTTGGCGAAGGGCTATGTACTGCAATTATTCGCGGTCGAGTTGCAGATGTGGCGATCGCCGTAGAAGCCGGAATGCACGAAGCTGAGCGAATTGGAGAACTCCACGCGGTGATGGTAATTCCTAGACCGTTGGATGACCTGGAGCAAACCTTGCCCGTATCGAGCTGCTGGCTAGATAAACCTCAGCCCCTATCGCTACCTGTAGAATTCAAAGAAACCCAGAAAGAACTGCTGGAATTGCCAGATCTAACTCAACTCCAAGCACCTGCTCGAAAATCAGAAGAATCAGAATAGTTTTCTGCAACAGGATGCAACAGGAGTAGTTGCTTTAGGTTTGCCCCCAAAAGCCATTGTTGCCGTTAGGGGAGGTCAGAGCTGGAGTAAAGCTGAATCGGTTAGGCTCATCGAAAGATTCGCTGGCGATCGCCCCCCACTGCACTCCACTGGTTTCGGGGTATCCCGTTATGGGAGGTAGCTGGGAGGGCTGCCATTGGTTTACCTGCTCCAGCTCTGATTGATCCAACTGTTGCTTGACTTGCCCCTGACCCAGCAGTCGTTTACGTCCCTCCAAGGCGGACTGAAGATCGGGTTTAATCTGCAAAGCTTTGTCGTAGGAGGCGATCGCTTCCTCATGGCAGCGCATCGTTTCCAAAATTTTGCCTCGCTCGTGCCAGGCCCAATAGTTATCGGGCTGAAGCTGCACCACACGATCAAAGGAGATCACTGCCTGCTGATTCTGCTGAAGGTATTCCAGAACTGTGCCCCGCTTAAACCAGGCAACATGATCATCAGGCTGGATTTGCACCACGCGATCATAGGACATGATTGCTTCTTCGTAGCGATGCAGATTTTCTAGCGCCATCCCTCGCATTAGCCAAACGAGGGAATCGTCTGGCTGGTCACGAATAGAGCGATCGCAAGAAGCAACTGCTTCCTCGTAGTGCTGCAAATGATAAAGCTGATCAACCCGCTTAAGCTGGCTCAAAACCCGTTTTCGGCTCTCAACCGCAAGCTGAAAGTCAGGCTTCAGTTGAACAGCGCGATCGTAAGCAGTCACAGCGTCTTCATGCTGTTCTGAATCCTCCAAAACCCTACCCCGATCGTGCCAGGCCCAGTAGTTGTCAGGCTGAATCTTGATTACTCTGTCATAAGCTGCTAGAGCTTCTTCATAGCGCTGCAAGTGTTCTAGCGCTTTGGCTCGCTTGAACCAGGCAAGATAATCTCCAGGTTGCAGTTTCGTGACCTGCTCGTAGGATGTTGCAGCTTCTTCATACTGATGCAAATGTTCTAGTGCCATACCCCGCTTAAACCACACCAGGTATTCGTCGGGTACTGCTTGAATGAATTTGTCGTAACTGGCAACCGCTTCGGTATATCGCTGCTGCTGAAATAGTTCATCTCCCCGCTCAAACCAGAGCAGATATCCATCCAAACTTACCGACCGGACGGTCGGCAAGATTACTGTGGTGTGATGGGGAGTCACCAAATCTTTGAGAACGTCTAGTGCCTCTGCCGCCGACTGATAGCGCTGGCGAAAGTCATAGCGCACCATTACATCCAAGATGTCTGCCAACTCTGGGCTGACCTGTGCTTTCTCGCGCCAAATAACTTCACCTGTGCGGGGATCTTCCCTAAAGTGAGCCGGAGAGCAACCTGTAAGTGCTTGAATCCCCACCATTCCAACTGCATAAACATCGCTGCTAAAGCGAGGCTTGCCAGCCATCTGTTCGTTAGGCATATAGCCTGATGAGCCGATCGCAATCGTCACAGTAGAGAGATCTGCGCCCAACTCCTGAAAGCTAATTTGTTTGACCGAACCAAAGTCGATCATGACGATTTTGCGATCGCTGCTCCGTCGAATCAAATTAGAAGGCTTGATGTCGCGGTGAATAACCTGCTGCTGGTGAACAAACTCTAGCGTTGTGAGAATATCTTGCAGTAAAGCAACGACCTCAGGTTCTTCCACAGCCCGACCTGCCCTCAACTCTCGACTCAGCACCACTCCTTCAATCAGTTCTTGAACCAGGTAAAACTCTTGATTTTCCTCAAAGTGAGCAAAAAGCCTGGGAATCTGGTCGTGGCTACCCAATTCATCCAGTACCTTTGCCTCTTGATCGAACAAGCGTCTGGCAGACTGCAATGCCTCGTCGCTGGTCACTTTGGGTTTGAGTTGCTTGACGACGCACTCAGGATTTCCAGGCAAGTGTAAATCCTCAGCGAGATAGGTTTGTCCAAATCCTCCCCCACCTAGATGGCGTTTGATTTGGTATCGCCCACCAAGTGTTTGTCCCAGCATAAGTAAGTATGTTTTGCAGAAAGTGATTTTCAATTAATGCCCTGAAAGAACCGCGCAGCATTCGCCCGGAGGCAAATTGAATCGAGTGCAGCAATTCTTTCTGAAGTTGTCAGGCGTAGATGTACGGGTTAGCGCACGATAAACCAGAAGCAAAACTGATCAACAGGGCATTGAAAGGGGTGAGCGAGAAGGCACAAAGCAAGTTGAGGAAACAGAGAACTCGCCATTTCACCTCCCAGTATTCCCCACACTCTGATAAAGCTGCTTGTAGAATCAGTCAAGATTGAATGAAATTTTCCACCTACTCCCTTCCTGGTCAAAGATTAGGGACTAAAAGATCAGGGATGTACGCCGCGCCCGAGGGTGCATCCCTAATTTTTTAGTGGGAAAGAAGTAATTTCACAGCTGCTCGTAGATTCACTAATTCCTAAAAGGAACGGGCTGACTTGCTGCACAAATTCACGCCAAATCAGCAACACCTGAAACAATTGAAGTAAAGCGATGGATTCTGGTAGAGCGGCTTACAGGATTAAGCCACCCAGATTGTTATACTAAAGTCGCTGAGAATATGGTTTTTCGACGGAATTTCTTTAGAACATGCAGCCCACTGACCCTAGCAAATTCACTGAGAAAGCCTGGGAAGCAATTGTGAAATCCCAGGATGTTACTCGTCGCTTCAAGCACCAACAGCTAGAGGTTGAACATCTGGCGATCGCCCTTCTAGAGCAAGAAGGGTTAGCCCACACAATTTTGCAGCGGGCAAATCTTGACCCGAATGCGCTCAAGCAACAGCTAGAAACCTTTGCCCAACGTCAACCTAAGGTTTCAGAAAACGCGCAGCTTTATTTAGGGCGCAGCCTGGATTTGATGTTAGACCGGGCTGAAGCAGCGCGGCAAACCTGGCAGGATGAGTTTATCTCAGTTGAGCATTTGCTGCTGGGGATGGCGGAATATGAGCGGGTCAATCGTCGCTTTCCCAGAAACATTAACCTAGATCCAAAACAGCTTGAAGCTGCTGCCAAAGTTGTTCGCGGTAGCCAGCGAGTGACGGATCAAAGCCCGGAAGGGCGCTACGATGCATTGGAAAGATATGGACGGGATCTGACTGAGCAGGCAAAGGAAGATAGGCTTGATCCGGTAATTGGTCGGGACGAGGAAATTCGTCGCGTGGTGCAGGTTCTGTCTCGTCGCACCAAAAATAACCCAGTGCTGATTGGGGAGCCGGGAGTCGGAAAGACGGCGATCGCCGAAGGGTTAGCCCAGCGCATCATTAAAGGAGACGTGCCTGAATCGCTCAAAAACCGTCGCCTGATTACCTTAGACATGGGTTCGCTGATTGCTGGAGCGAAGTATCGCGGAGAATTTGAAGATCGGCTGCGGGCAGTTTTGCGCGAAGTGACGAACTCGGATGGACAGATCGTTCTATTCATCGACGAACTGCATAGTGTTGTGGGGGCAGGGGCAAGCCAGGGCACGATGGACGCAGGTAACTTACTCAAGCCGATGTTGGCACGGGGTGAACTGCGCTGCATTGGGGCGACGACTTTAGATGAATACCGCAAGCACATTGAGAAAGATGCGGCTCTGGAGCGACGTTTTCAGCAGGTTTATGTCGGTCAGCCCAGCGTGGAAGACACAATCTCCATTCTGCGAGGCTTGAAAGAACGGTATGAAAAGCACCATGAAGTGAGTATTTCTGACAGTGCTCTAGTGGCTGCGGCAACGCTGTCTGACCGTTATATCAGCGATCGATTCCTACCCGATAAGGCGATCGATTTGGTAGATGAAGCTGCTGCCAAGCTCAAGATGGAAAGCACCTCAAAACCAGAGGAGTTAGAAACCATTGATCGGCGCATCATGCAGCTTGAGATGGAACAGTTTTCTTTGCAGAAGGAAGGACAATCTCCGGGCATCGTGGTTGCTTATCGTGCTGCCAAAGATCGCTTAGAGCGAATTGAGAGCGAGATCAGTGAACTGAAGCAGGTGCAGCAAAAACTGAATTCTCAGTGGGAATCTGAGAAGCAGATGAAAGATGAAATCAATGCCCTGCGCGAAGAAGAGGAAAAGCTGCGACGGCAGATTGAGAAGGCGGAGCGAGACTACGACCTGAATACAGCAGCTCAGTTGAAATATGGGCGACTGGAAGTCGTGCATCGCGAGCTAGAGGCAAAAGAAGCAACGCTGATTGAAATTCAAGAACGTGGTTCTTCTTTGCTTAAGCAGCAGGTGACTGAAGCTGACATTGCTGAGATTGTGGCAAAGTGGACCAGTATTCCTGTGAACCGCCTGATGGAGTCTGAGCGGCAAAAGCTGTTGCAGCTTGAAACTTACCTGCATGAGCGGGTAGTGGGCCAGCAAGAAGCGGTTGAGGCAGTAGCAGCGGCAATTCGGCGGGCGCGGGCTGGGATGAAAGATCCGGGTCGTCCGATTGGTTCTTTCCTATTTATGGGTCCAACGGGAGTTGGTAAAACTGAACTGGCGCGGGCGTTAGCAGAATCTCTGTTTGACACTGGCGATTCGCTGGTGCGGCTTGATATGTCGGAATACATGGAGAAGCATTCTGTTTCACGCTTAGTGGGTGCGCCTCCGGGTTATGTGGGTTATGAGGAAGGAGGGCAGCTTTCAGAGGCGATTCGCCGTCACCCTTACTCTGTGCTGCTGCTGGATGAAGTGGAGAAAGCACACCCAGACGTGTTCAACATTTTGCTACAGGTGTTAGATGACGGGCGAATTACTGACTCTCAAGGGAGAGCGGTTGATTTCAGAAATACGGTGATTGTGATGACGAGTAACATCGGCAGCGATCACATTCTGGATGTGTCAGGAGATGATTCGCAGTATGAACTGATGCGAAAGCGGGTGACCGATGCACTGCGATCGCACTTTCGTCCTGAATTTCTGAACCGTGTTGATGACATCATTCTCTTCCACCCGCTGCGGTTAGAAGAGCTGCGGCAGATTGTTGGCATTCAGCTTCAGCGGATTCACCGTCTGCTAGCAGACCAGAAAATCACGCTAGAACTAACGCCAACTGCCCAAAATTACATCGCTGAAGTGGGCTTTGATCCGGTTTATGGAGCACGCCCGTTGAAGCGAGCGATCCAAAAAGAGTTGGAAAATCCGATCGCCACCAAAATTCTAGAGAACACGTTTATTGAAGGTGACACAATCCTCATTGACCTGGTAGACCACAAGCTGACTTTTAATAAAAGAAAGCTGGTAATCGATGAGCAGACGGCGATCGTGCCCCAAGTCTTGGCAGCGGAGAGCTGAGGTATGCCGGTTAGTTGAGCAACAAATTAATTCATTAGGAATGTGAATCAATTAGTGAATCAACTAATTGCGGGGCGAAACACTCGCCCCACAATCAGGAACTAACCAGCTTCTCGGTTGGATTGGAGTTCGTCCAGTTCAACTCATTGGAGTTGCTGTAGTACTCCTCCAGTAAAAGTTTGTCTGCCTCGCTCATACCCGGATCACTGTCTTGGTCAATTTCTAGAAGGGTTTCTTGAACAAGATTCATTTGCTCTTCTGCTTCTGCTAATACAGCCTGAGTTTCGGGCTGAAGCAAAACTTCAAACGACTTTAATTCTTTGTATTGAGCTGTAACAGATTGCAGCTTTTGTTCCAATTCCAGCTTTTCTTGCGTTAACTGCTCAATCGTTTGTTTGCAAGCCTTTATTGTCTTGAGGATAGGAATCATTTTGCTTTTCAGCGTCATGTGTTCTACATCAAGCTTCTGAAATTTGTCTGCAAGTTCGATGTAGCAACGGCACAGGTAGATGTAACGCTCGGCAATGTTGCTCATGTTCTTACCCAAAAAATTGCTAACTAACTCACAAAGGGAAAGAGTTCAATCGGCAATATCGTAAAGAACCTGTTGCCTAAATGGTGTAGTCAACACTACTTCACAAGCAAAAAAAATCCCCAGCATGAAGCCAGGGATTAATTCAGGGTGCATCTACCATTCCTTTATTCCTAATTGGGGTACCTCATCAGGAATTTTTTAGAATTTGTGCAAGTTTATATTTTGCGATCGCCCCTAGCACCTGCTCCCCTATGTTCCTTGAAACGCTCTTGCGTTACTGTTATAGGCAAATTGTTTAAATGACTCGTTGAGCTGCGTGAATCTTCGATATCTAATTCCGCTATTGGACTCTTCTGTAAAAGAATGGGCTTTAGAAGCTCGGCTACTGCGATGGCTGACCTTTCTGTGGCTGTTGGTCGGGTTAGTGATGCTGTTTTCTGCATCCTATGCGGTTGCGGATGCAGATTTTGGTGACGGGCTGTATTACTTCAAACGCCAAATCATTTGGGTCATGGTTGGGTTGGTTGGCTTTGGCGTGTTGGTGCATTCGCCTCTGCGCTACGTCTTGGCAGCCGCCGACTGGATTTTAATAGCGCTATTGGGACTAATCTTGCTCACCATCATTCCAGGCTTGGGTACCAGCATTAATGGAGCTAATCGCTGGATCTCGCTGGGATCATATGCACTACTTCAACCTTCTGAAATTATCAAACCATTCTTGGTGCTTCAAAGTGCCCGCGTGTTTGGGCAGTGGGAACGACTATCTAATTCCACTCGCTTGGTGTGGCTAGGTATTTTTGCAGCGGTTGTGGCTGGTATTTTGCTTCAGCCCAACCTGAGTACAGCAGCGCTCTGCGGTATGGTGTTGTGGCTGGTGGCGCTAGCAGCAGGGTTACCCTACCTTTATCTAGGAGCAACAGCGATCGCCGGACTCGCAGCGGCAATTGTCAGTGTCAGCATCAAGGAATATCAACGAGAGCGAATTATGTCGTTTCTCAATCCCTGGGCTGACCCGATGGGAAACGGCTATCAGCTTACCCAAAGTTTGATGGCGATCGGGTCGGGTGGCTTTGGTGGAGCTGGGTTTGGGCTATCTCAGCAGAAGCTATTTTACTTGCCGATTCAATATACTGACTTTATTTTTGCTGTGTACGCTGAGGAATTTGGCTTCATCGGCAGTATGTTACTGCTGCTGCTGCTAGCAGCCTATGCCACGCTGGGTTTAAAGGTGGCGCTAAAAGCAATTAACCCGGTTCACCGACTGGTGGCGATCGGAACTGTAATTCTGCTTATTGGGCAATCGCTGCTCAATATTGGCGTGGCGACGGGCGCACTGCCTACGACAGGTTTACCGTTTCCGTTTTTTAGCTATGGCGGAAATTCGATGATTGCTAGTTTGCTGCTGGCAGGGCTGCTCATTCGCATTGCCCGTGAAGGCAGTGAGGCTAAGGTGGTTTCGCTTGACCATCGGCGTCATCGACGGCAGCGAGGTAGTTTGCCCGGTGCTTGAGCGATGTTTGGAGGGCGATCGCCATTTCTACAGTCAGCCTCCGATAAGATGAAGATACGTCTAACAGTAGATTCGCTCGCTCCGCCATCTTCAAACTATGCTGGAAACCCTACAGACTCGACTATACGAGTTAGGAAACTTTGCTGACACCCTGGTAGCAAATCAGTTGTCGCACCTAACTGTGACGAGCGTTGGAATCATCTTTCTAGCAGGCCTGTTAACAAGTTTGACTCCCTGTATGCTGTCAATGCTGCCCATTACAATTGGCTATATCGGCGGCTATGAAGCCAGAAGTCGAATTCAGGCAGCAACGCAGTCTACCTGGTTTGCGCTAGGTTTGGCGACGACACTAGCAGGACTGGGAATTGCAGCAGCGGGTTTGGGTAGTGTGTATGGTCAGGTTGGGGCAGGGCTGCCGATTGTGGTAAGTGCGATCGCCATTCTTATGGGGCTAAACCTGCTGGAGGCTTTACCGCTGCAATTGCCGAATTGGGGCGGTATGGATTGGATCTCCAAGGATTTGCCTGAGGGCGTTCGTTCTTACCTAATTGGTCTAACGTTTGGATTAGTGGCGTCTCCCTGTAGCACCCCTGTTTTGATTACGCTGCTGGCTTGGGTAACTGAGACAAAAGATCCTGTTTTGGGCGGTGTGTTGCTGTTGTCCTACACTGTGGGCTACGTCACTCCACTGGTTTTAGCAGGCACCTTCACTGCTTCAATCAAAAAGTTGTTAGAACTGCGTCGCTGGTCAAGCTGGATTACTCCGGCAAGCGGTGCATTGCTAGTTGGGTTTGGTGTCTTCTCCCTGCTGTTCCGGTTTTTTCCAGCCGGAATTTAAGAGCTTAATTCATGACTTCAGAAAATCTTTCGAAAAACAATTGGATTGCGATCCCACAGCGTTATCTCAAGCGAGAATTGTTTCCGCTGTTGGCAGATTTGCGGCTGGCGATCGCCCTGCTATTGGCAATCGCCGTCTTTAGCATCACTGGCACCGTCATCGAGCAGGGACGCTCCCTAGAGTTTTACCAGGCTAACTACCCAGAGGATCCGGCTCTGTTTGGCTTCCTAACTTGGAAGGTTTTACTGACTCTGGGGCTAGACCACGTTTACCGCACCTGGTGGTTTTTGGCGCTGCTCATTCTGTTTGGCTCCAGCCTCATTACCTGCACCTTTCAGCGGCAAATTCCTGCACTGCGCTGGTTTTCCCGCACCTGGAATTTTTACACCAAACCCCGTCAGTTTGAAAAATTTGCCCTGAGTGCAGAACTCGATCACGCTTCGATCGAGCAACTGAGTCCGTTACTTGAAAAACGCCGCTACCGAGTTTTTCGACGAGACAACACGCTCTACGCGGACAGGGGCATTGTTGGACGGATTGGACCCATTATCGTTCACGCCAGCATGATCCTGATTTTGCTGGGGGCGATCGTGGGCGCAATGACAGGCTTTTTTGCTCAGGAAATGGTGCCGAGCGGCGAAACGTTTCGGGTTCAAAATATTTTTGACGCTGGACCCTGGGCAAGAGCGCAAATTCCTCAGGATTGGTCAGTACGGGTCAACCGCTTTTGGATCGATTACACCCCAGAGGGCAAGATTGACCAGTTTTACTCTGATCTCTCTGTTCTGAACGATCAAGACGAAGAGATTCAGCGTAAAACGATTCATGTCAATGAACCAATGCGTCATGAAGGTGTGACGCTTTACCAGGCAGACTGGGGAATCGCCGCAGTTCGCATTCGGCTTAACGAGAGTCCGATCCTGCAACTGCCAATGGTAGAAATTGGTGCAGATGGCGGTGGTCGTGTCTGGGGCACCTGGATTCCGACAAAGCCTGACCTGAGTGAAGGCGTGTCCGTTCTGGCAAAAGATCTTCAAGGCATACTGCTGCTTTACGACACGGAGGGCAAGCTGCTCTCAACCGTGCGTCAGGGAATGTCTACCGAAGTGAATGGTGTGACGTTGGCGATCGCCGAAATTGTGGGTAGCACAGGCTTACAGATCAAAGCCGATCCTGGTATTCCAATTGTTTACACAGGTTTCGGTTTACTCATGATCAGTGTGTTGATGAGCTACATTTCCCATTCCCAAATCTGGGCATTAGAAGAAGCCGGAAAATTCTACATTGGCGGTAGAACCAATCGCGCCCAGGTTGCTTTTGAGCGGGAGATGCTAGAAATTTTGGACAGCTTGGAACCCTCAACCTCCGACACTGAAGCAGTTAGCGACCAGAAATCCCTCGTCCCTAACCCTTAAAGAGATTTGAATGGCGAGTCCCGTGTAGGGCGTAGCATTCGGTAAGTAAACTCTGAAACAAACCGAGGATTTCTGCCACAATGCTACGCCCCCACAGGTTTTGGGGCTACAGATTACGTTCTTCCAACGCGCAATTCCCTAGATGTTGATGCTATTGGGAATCCTCGACGGCAGCAGATAGGGATAGTCCACCCCGTCCCGATTCAGTCGCTGCTGGTTGCGTTGCTGAATTTCTCGCTCAACACTTTTCAGCTTGAGTTGAAACTGGTGCAGGATTTGGCGATCGCCTTCTTCCTCGTACTGAATCAGTTTTGAATCGCCCAATTGTCCCCAAATAATGCCGCTGAGGGCAAAGGTCAACTCCATCTGATTTAAGTCCTGGTCTACAGGAGGTAAAACTTCTTCTAGCTTCACCGCTGCATCGGGGCGAGCATAGGTCGCCAGTGGTGCATTAGGCATATACCCCGCGTAGTCAAACTGAGAAAAATTCACCGCCGCGTGCTGGGGCCCACAGGTAAAAATGATCTGCGTAGCAATCTCAATGAGCTGCTGAAGCCCTTGAATTTCTCCTGGACGCTGATTAGCACTGGTCGCTGCTGGAAAGTTAGGCACGCGAGGATAATCGGGCAACGTATCAACCTGAATTCCTGTCTTAGCAGCAAATTCAGCCGGTATCCAGTCTGGCAGTTCAGGAAATTCGGAAAGGGGGCGCTCGCTCAAAGGCTGTCCCAATTCCGCTGCCCAAGCTTGCAGGTAGGGATCAAGCAAAACAGCAGTATCATCGCGGTAATAGCGCTGTAAGTAGCTGCTGATATAAGTAGCGATCGCATCCCACAAAAGCTGAGCATCATCGCGGTAAGCAAAGTCAGGCAAAAACTCTGGCTCTAGCCCTCGTCTGGCAATGTCATAAGGAAGTGCCCCGTCGGTAAACGAGCGCTGCCGATAAGACTGATTGATCAGGCTGACTGAGGCTTCTCGCGTTGGAGCTAGCAGGTCTTCGATCGCAGCGTCTTCGGCTAGCAGCAGCGTATTGCCGCGTGTGTTGATCGCTAGTAAAAAGCGAAAATGCGGCTGCAGAAGCTGATACAGCGGATGACCAACTGGAAGCTGGCGGGAGGTGGCGATCGCAAACGCCTCCATTGACAAATGCGTGTTACACAAGTGGTCAATTAGCTCGTGATGCGTCATGTCTGCCGCTTGGGTATAGAGCTTTGCCCGCATCCAATCATCTGCCGCAGCAGTTGGAGTTACCCATTTGCTGCCCGACTCTAATTGAATTAAGACTGGGTAAAGTCCTTGCTCGGTGCGGTAAAACAAAGCCTGTGGATTTCCTACATAGCGCCCCAACTGAAGATCGGTTGAAGTGAGATCTTTAAATAAGGGATAATCTGCCAAAAACAGGCGATTTTGGGCAGCCGCATCCAGCAAATTCACATTTTTCTCGGTTGCTACTGAGTAGTCTTGGGTTGCCCAGGCTTGCAGTCGCTCCCGGTCTGCTTCTTGAATACGATGTAAAATCATCGGATTTGTCCCTGCCAAACGCTGACGGGCGAACTCGCGATCGCTTAATTCCCCATCCCTAGCGTGAATGAAACTGACCTTTGGGCGTTCTCGCTGCCACCGTTGTTCTAGTTCTGTATAGAACCGTAACCGCTGCCGTTCGCTACCAGGCACCACATCTTTTGAAGGGGAAGCATCTTGTAGGCGATCGGTGATCGCGGCTTTGCTGGCAGCTTTTAACGCCTGACCCATTTCGAGGCGTTTGCGCACATAGTTGCTGTTAAACGTTTCTCCAGGTGGCAATGTCCAGTTGAGCCAATCAGAATGTAGAAACTCTACATCCGCCAGCAATGTACTCAACCTATCCACCTGCTGACCAGTTTTTTGAACCGTTGATTCAAGCCACTGCATTAGCAGGTTCAACGGTGGTGAAACACGTCCTTGCTCAATTAAATTCTGGTAAATTCGAGTTAATCCGTAACCCAGTGCCCCATCTTCACCGATGTGGGCAAACAATCGTGCAGGGCCACGCTGTTTCAACCCCATTGGACTGTAGCGATAGAATCCCTGCTGCTGTTCTGGAGGAAGATGGAGCATGATATGTCCTGAATGAGTTTAGCTAAGACGCAACTGTCGAACGGTCGTGAATCAGTTCTATATAAATCGGTCTAGATAGCTGGAACGAAACTCAATAAAGCTGAAGTAGCATTTTTCAGAAGCGAAGTGTTGAGTCTAATCATCTGCACCCACTTATTGAAAACTAAACAAACAAATCAAAGTCCTTTCCTGAAATTTCTAAAAATTTTTCAAATCAAACAGGATTTCTTCTAACAGAATGTCACGATGGTTCTTCTAAACACCTCTAAATCCAATCGCAGCTACGCCATCTTGGGGACAGGAGCGTTAGGCGGGTTTTATGGCGCACGGCTACAACAATCGGGGACAGAAGTGCACTTTTTGCTGCGAAGTGACTACCAGCATGTTCGCCACCATGGACTGACCATCGATTCAGTGCAAGGTGACTTTAAGCTGCCCCAGGTGAACGCCTATGCCAGTGTTGAGCAAATGCCGCCTTGTGATGTAGTTGTGATTGCTTTAAAGACAACTCAAAATCACCTGTTGCCTCAGCTTTTGCCGCCTTTAGTCGGCGAAAATAGTACGGTGCTAGTGTTGCAAAACGGGTTAGGGGTTGAAGCCGAGGTCGCTCAAATTGTGGGCCCGGAGAAGGTCATGGGTGGGCTATGTTTCATCTGCTCCAACAAAGTTGGTCCCGGTCACATTCACCATTTGGACTATGGAGCAATTGTGCTGGGGCAGTATTCAGCCAACTATCAGCCATGCAGCATCACACAGCGCATGGCTGACATTGCAGAAGATTTTCGACAAGCCAACATTCCGATTGAGCTAACGGAAGACCTGTTTCTAGCACGCTGGCAGAAGCTCGTGTGGAATATTCCTTTTAACGGGCTTTCGGTTGTACTGGATGCCACGACTGAGGAAATGATGGCAAACCCAGCCGTTCAGAGTTTGGCAGAGCAGCTAATGCGAGAAGTGCAGATAGCTGCTGGGGCATGTGGGCGATCGCTCCCTGACAGCTACGTTCAAAAAATGCTGGATCACACGGCAAAAATGAAACCCTACCGCACCAGCATGAAAATTGACTATGACGAGCACCGTCCATTAGAAATCAAAGCCATCTTCGGGAATCCACTCGATAGCGCCCAACAAGCCGGAGCAAAAATTCCTCAAGTCGAAATGCTGTATCAGCAGCTTCAGTTCCTGGATGCTCGGAATCGCTCCGTAGGAGTCTGAAAATAGGCAACGAAAAAGGCACCCTTCTGGAGTGCCCTTCACATTTATCTATCAAGATGCCTTACGTCGGTTCCTGGGAGTTGCTAGGAGGAGTGGCAACTGCATCCTTTGCTTTGGCTCGCTCTTCCTTCTTCTTTCGGTCTGCCTTGAGCATATCTTCCATGACGATCTGGGCTTGAGCAATTTTTTCTAGATTGCTGCGATAAAGTTCCAGATCTTTTTGCACTTTCTCTTCAGGCAAGTTTAGTGCATCACAAACCTGCTTAAGCGCTTCATTTCGCCGCTTTTCATCTTTAACGAGGTCAAAATCTACACGTTCTAGCAGGGTATATAAGCCGATCGCAAATAGACGACTATATTTGAACTTGGGGTTTTGGGAGATCGCCCGAAATTGTCCCGTCAGACTACCTGCCTCGGAGTTTTCAGACTGCTTAAGCTGACCCATCAGGTTATCCAAGGACAGACCAGATGCTTCTGACTGCAACCGCTCAAAATCTTGCCGATAGGTTTGAGGGTCGCTGCCGATGGATTGGCAGAGCGCGTTAAAAATAGAAACTTTGTCGTTTTCCGGCCGGTAGCCCTGCATAAATCGCTCAAATGCATTAACTACACCTAGTGCGTAAATGGGATCATAATGAAAATCCGCATTGACGGAAAGCAAATGCATTTCTACCATCAACTCCTCTACAACTCGGCGGTAGATGGAGTTAATTGGGCGAGTGTGAGTATTGTAGAAAGCTCGCTTGGTATCGGAGACAGTGCGGACGTTGTTCACAAGAAATTTTAAAGATAACTTGATCCTATTGTCTCGTGTAGCGGCTAGTTTGCCAAGCAATGCTCAGGCTAATACTCAGGCAAAAACTGGCTAAAAATGCTGCTAATTTAGCTGGCAATGCCGCGAGGAACCCCTTCCAAGGCTTCTGCTTCTGTATCAAAAATTTCAAAAACTGAATCCATCATCGTCACCTCAAAGACAAGCTTGGCTTCGGGATGAACGTTACAAATGCGGAAGCTGCCTTTCACTTTGTCGGCATCGCGCATTCCTGCTACAAGAGAAGTTAAGCCCGAACTGTCAATAAAATTAACGTGTCCTAAATTTACAACCACGTGTGGACTCAATCTAGAAATGCACTCCTGTAGCTTGAGTCGAAACTGCCACGCCGTTGTGATATCTAACCGTCCTGTTGGGGTCAGAAGGATGATCGTTTTACCGTCTTGGGTGGTGTGTGTTGTCTGCTCCACGTGAATTATTGCCCTCTTTTTAGGAATTGCAGTATTAGGTTCTCGGGTGTTCTAAGCCTCAAGAAACCCCAAAGCAAGATTTAGAGATATGCACTACTCATGCGATCGCCCTCAGAATACCAGTTCCGGAACCATATCCAGAGAGGGTAGACACACCTAGTCTCTTCCGTCGCAGAACTGTGTCCATTCTAGTCGGGTCTGATTAAGCAGCTATGTATCAGTGCTTCGCTAAATCCAGGATGCTTAAGCCGCAATTGGCTGCACCACAACCCCTAGATTACCCACCCCTACGAGTTACTATCCCTCCTGTAGCAGGTTAACTCGTTTGGGAATTAGGAGAATAAGGAAATAAGGGAGTGCTGGATACCCCTCACTCCCTTACTCCTTCACACTCAAAAACGTGAAGTTTTATTATCCTTGGTGGAACGTTAGTGGTTATCAGGCGACCAGCTAGCCCAATCTTGAGGCTTTAGAAATCTTTCGTAAAGCTCTGCTTCGGGCGTGTTGGGCTCTGGCTGAAAGCTGTATTCCCAGCGCACCATCGGCGGTAGAGACATGAGAATAGATTCGGTGCGTCCATTGGTCTGTAGCCCAAAGATCGTGCCCCGGTCGTAAATCAGGTTGAACTCGACATAGCGACCCCGCCGATAAAGCTGGAACTGACGCTGGCGATCGCCATACTCCATTCCCTGCCGCCGCTCCACGATGGGAATGTAGGCAGGTAAGAAAGAGTGTCCACAATCCTGCACAAAGCTGAACAACTGCTCCCAGTTGCGCGGCGCTATTTCTTCCAATGCATCGCTGTAGACTGCTGCTGGTCCGCTGGCATTGGGACCGTGATAAAGCTTACCCCGCCCATCCTGGTAATCAAAAAAGATACCGCCGACTCCCCGCGTTTCCTGACGGTGCTTCAGGTAAAAATATTCGTCACACCAACGCTTGAAAGTTGGGTAGTACTCTGGATGATGCTGATCGCAAGCCTGCTTCATCGTTTGGTGGAAATGAGCTGCGTCTTCTGCAAACGGGTAGTAGGGAGTCAAGTCGATTCCACCACCAAACCACCAAACCGGTCCTGCCTCAAAGTAGCGGTAGTTGAGGTGAACTGTAGGAATGTAAGGACTACGGGGATGCAGCACCATTGAGGTGCCCATCGCATGAAATCCGTGCCCTGCTGCTTCTGGGCGCTGCACTAAAATTGAGGGCGGCAGATCCTTCCCCCAAACTTCTGAAAAACCGACACCACCTTGCTCAAATACTTTGCCTGCTTTCATCACGCGAGAACGCCCGCCGCCACCTTCCTCGCGCGTCCAAGCGTCTTCCTGAAAAGTTCCTTCGCCGTCTATTTCTTCTAATCTTTGGCAAATCTGATCTTGCAGATCTCGCAGAAATTGACCGACCCGCTGTCTTGAGTCAGAGGGGGGTGCAAAGCTGGAGGTCTTGATCTCAGTGGTGTAAGAATTTGTCATAGCCCTACTTCAAATCGTCTGTGCCCGCTTAAATGGTTGGATGAGGCGTAAAGAATAGATTTTAAACCAGGCAACGGGTTGAAGTTGCCACAGTTTGATCTAGAGTATCTTGAATCGAGCCGAATCAAGCGCCTAACTTTATGAACATAAGTAAACTGTGAAGCAGTGAGTTTGGAGAGTACAAAACTTGTTCCGAAGCTTTGCGTGAGGAGGTAGAGTTGGTAGCTCTACCTCCTGAAAACGAGTAGCAGAGTCACTTTAAAGGCATTCCCAAATAGAACCTGGGAACGAGTAAAAACGGGTAAGGAGAGAGGAAAACCAGCAGATTTTGGAGATTCTAGAACAGCAGGTTTGAGGCAAGTTTGATTTGTTCAAGGGCAGTAATAGAACGGGGTAGCAGGGGCAGCTTAACAAAAGTTAGGCGATCGCCCCTCCCTTCAAATCCTTCAACCGCAATTTCTTCCCCGGTTTGATAACAGTTATGCACGACATAGCGCTGCTGAACGCCCAGATTATCTAAAGCCTGCGTGAGTCGTTGAGTTTCGGCAGCGATCGCTGACTGTGCCTGGAGTACCCCAATAAATTCAGTGTATTTAGGATCTTTCAGCCGTCTTTGCGCCTGCATCACCCGTTGACGGAGCGATCGCAACCTTCCCATTAGTTCTGTGCGCCCTACTACGTCCTGATATTTGAGCCAGAGACGAAAGATCCAGGCAAGCCAGTCTGCCATTGCTGTCGGCATTTCTAGAAATCGCAGCAGATGACCCGTTGGCGCGGTGTCCAGAATAATCAAGTCTTGTGCCTTTTGTTCCAGCAGTTCCATTACTGTCACCAGCGACAGCATTTCATCGATTCCAGGCAATGCTTGAGACACGATCTGTCGCCATGCTTGAGGTCCATACGCAATTTTTAGGTCGTCGTCACCTGTCTCGCCGCTCATCATTTCTGCCAGTTCCCACAGGTAATCTGCTCGAAACTGGTCTAGAACTTCCTCTGCATCGACTTCCTGCCCACTGAGATTAGTGCTCAAGGCAACGGGCCGATGTCCTAACTGCACACCTAGTGCATCTCCCAAGGAGTGGGCAGGATCAATCGAAACAACTCGAATATTTCGGTCAGGGTGGCGTTCAGCCATTGCCCACGCGATCGCCGCTGCTACCGTTGTTTTTCCTACCCCACCCTTGCCGCCTACCAGAATTAGCTGCCGTCCTTCTGCCAAAAAGTCACTGAAACCAGGCGGAGTTTTTTGGGGTAATGGTGCAGGTTTCGCTTCACCCGTGTGCTTAATGTCCTGCTGATGGAATTCCTGAATCTGGGCTATCAGTTGATCTAGAGCAACCGTACCAACGGGTTCTTTAGCTTGCTGAGGTGCTGTAAAAATAGGGAGCTGTTGGGTTGCTTGAAATTTATTAAGAATTAATTGCTGTTCGTCATAGCGATCGCACTCGTCGGCATCCAGCAGAATGTGGTTTACAAATAGCCCACCAACCGGAATTTGCAGCTTTTCTAAGGCTGTGAGAAATCGCTGAGTTTCCAGGTAACTCATCGGTTGGGCGATCGCCACCACCAGGCAAGCTGTTTGCTGCTGATCTTGCAAAAGCTGCCGCCCTGCTGCCAAGTCTGCCTTGATGTCTACTAAAAATGCATCTGCCTGATCGGGCACATGCTGCCCTGCAAATGTTTGGCTGATGACGCGATGCTTCTCCTGAAACAAATCCATTGCTTCTAAGAAACCATCTAAAAAGTCCATTAGCTCAAACAGGTTCAGCGTATGTCCGCTGGGAGCCATATCTACCACGATGCGATCGGCAACTCGTTCCCGCAGTAGCCGTTGAATCTCCAAAATGCCCATCAGCTCATCTAGTCCAGGCCAGCTTAGATCCCAAACCGGGCTAAGGTCTTCACCTTGAACAAAACTGCCCCGTTCTACCAAAAGCTCCAGAACCTTGCCGTAGTCCGCTTTGAACTGTTGAAGCAAGGACTGAGAATCTAGCGCTCTCACCTGAAGGTTCGGCAAATCTGGAAGCGATCGCGGCACATCTCCAACTGGCGATAACAAAACATCTGCCAGCGAATGAGCTGGATCAGTCGAAACCAACAAAATTTGCTCATCGGGAAACTGCTGCGCCCAGCGACGAGCAAACCCGCAGGAAAGCGTCGTTTTCCCCACTCCGCCCTTACCGCTAAACATTGCCAACCGTAGTCTGTCGTACTGGTGCATTCCTTTTACCCAAAGCCTGCATCGTTAAAATGCCCATCCATCTGGGATGACTAAACCATTGGGATCAGTTGGGAAAACAGAGAGGAACTGATGAGTGACTTCTTTAAGGGATTTGAGCAGCTTTTAGAACTAGCTAAAGCTTTAGAAGAAAAGATGGAGAAAGGCGAACTAAAAGCTGACGTGCAAATCAACTCCCGCACCCTCAGCAGCATTCCGCGTCAGGGCAATATTCCCAGAAGTGGAATTGGCGTAAATCCATCTGCCAGTAGAACTCCTTCCACCCAGACCGATGAAGGCGGCGTTACGCCGCCTGCTGATCCTCAATCTCCTGCTGCTACAGCCTCGCTGCGAGAAGTCGGTGGACTCTCTGAAGTTTTGCAAGAACTGCGAGAGCTAGTTGAACTTCCCTTGAAGCGCCCCGAATTGTTGGCAAAGCTAGGATTAGAACCAACCCGAGGCGTATTGCTAGTTGGACCTCCGGGTACTGGCAAAACCTTGGCAGCCCGTGCCCTGGCAGAAGATTTGGGCGTAAACTACATTGCTATCGTCGGTCCAGAAGTAATTGGGAAATACTACGGAGAAGCCGAAGCTCGGCTCAGAGGTATTTTTGAGAAAGCCGCCCGCTCTGCTCCCTGCCTGGTTTTCATTGACGAAATCGATAGCCTTGCGCCCGATCGCAGCAAGGTTGAAGGGGAAGTAGAAAAGCGTTTGGTTGCCCAGCTTTTAGGGCTAATGGACGGATTTGCCCAAACTAAAGGAGTCATTGTCCTCGCTGCTACGAATCGCCCTGACTACCTTGACCCGGCATTACGTCGTCCAGGGCGACTTGATCGAGAAGTGCAGTTTCGGGTGCCCAACCGAGAAGGACGCTTAGAAATTCTCACAATTCTGACTCGGTCGATGCCATTGGACGAGTCGGTGGAATTGGGGGCGATCGCCGATCTCTCAGTCGGTTTAGTCGGTGCTGACCTCAAAGCCGTTTGTCAAAAAGCTGCTTACACTGCCCTACGTCGTCAGGTTCCGTCTCTCGAAGCCCCAATTCCAGAGACAATGACTGTGAATCAGCAGGATTTGCTTCAGGCGATCAAGCAGGTGAAACCGTCAGTTTTGCGCTCCGTCGAGGTCGAGTCTCCCGAAGTTTCTTGGGAACAAATTGGCGGGCTGGAGACCATTAAACAGACGTTGCAAGAGTCTGTTGAAGGGGCGCTGCTCTATCCCGAACTTTATCAGCAGACAGGTGCAAAAGCCCCGCGCGGAATTTTGTTATGGGGACCTCCAGGCACGGGCAAAACCCTTCTTGCTAAAGCCGTTGCCTCTCAAGCCAGAGCTAACTTTATTGCAGTTAATGGGCCAGAACTGCTGAGTCGCTGGGTCGGTGCAGCAGAGCAGGCAGTGCGCGAACTATTTACCAAAGCAAGACAAGCCGCACCTTGTGTCGTGTTTGTGGATGAAATTGATACATTAGCTCCAGCACGCGGCAGCTATGCCGGAGATTCGGGGGTGAGCGATCGCGTTGTGGGGCAACTCCTCACTGAACTCGATGGCTTACAGGGCTGCCCCAATGTGTTGCTCGTTGGCGCAACTAACCGCCCTGAAGCCCTTGATCCAGCTCTTCTGCGAGCTGGACGGTTAGATTTGCAGCTTAAAGTAGACTTACCCAATTTAGAAAATCGACTCGACATTCTCCGGGTTCACAATAGCGATCGCCCCCTAACCAATGTAACCCTCACCGATTGGGCCAGCCAAACTGAAGGTTGGAACGGAGCAGATCTTGCTTTGCTGAGCAATCAAGCTGCCCTAGAAGCAATTCGCCGCTACCGCGCTCAAGGATTTAGTGATCCCAGCCAAATTCAAATCATCGCTGAAGACTTTACTGCCGCCTATCAATTACTCTCCAGCCAGCGCCAATCAGAATGAGATGTTATCCAAATGACCTACTCCACCGGAGCCGAAGCCGGGACTTCTGGTGTCACCTCCGTTGAGTGGGTGGCTGAATTGGTGACAGTATAGGGGCGCATTCTAGCCTGTTGGGAATTGAGCAAGGTCAGACGAACTGATTCTGGCATCGTTACAGCTAGACGGTCAGTTGGGGCAAGGTCTTCAGACTCAACAGCGATCGCAGCAGGTTCTAAAACTTGAGCCACAGCGGTCTGCTGTTGCAACTGCTGAGTTGAGGAAACCAAACCGCTCAACCCATCAACCAGGTCACGAATGTTTTGGCGAAATTCTGGATCACCCGTCAATTCATCCAAGTCAGCAGTAATCTTTTGAGTATTCTGGAACGTAGCACGGGCAGAATCTAGCGTTTGCTGCAAGAGCAAAATGTTATCAGCATCACCTACTGCACCAGTCAGATCGCGCAAATTAGCCGAAGCCTCGGCTGCATTAGCAGAGAGAACTTCCAGATTTTGAAGCAGCTCTCCCTCTTCAATCGCAGGAGCAAGCCGACTGACTGTAAGCTGAAGTTGGCTGCTGGCCTGGTTCAAGTTACCCAGAGTGCTAACTAAAATGGAGCGGTTGTCTGTCAGCAAAACGCTAACTTGAGCAGCCGTTAAGCCAATTTGGTTAGCAGCTTGCCCGACCGAGTTAGCTGAAGTCGCAGCCGAAGTGGTTAGCCTGTTTAAATCCCGCTCGACCGAGCGGGTTAGCCCCGAAACTTGCCGTGTTAATCCCGCAACCCCCGCCGCCGCTTCTGAGGTGTTGCGAGTCAGGGTGCGAATTTCGCCAAAAAACACCGGGTCAGTGATCAAATTGGTCAACTCGACCGTAGAGCGAATCAGTGCCTCAAAGCTAACGCCGACGTTGCCTTGAAGGCGATCGCCATTACAAATAATGACTGTGTTATCACAATCAGCATCCAGCGGAGTGGTTGCAATCACGGCAGCAGAAGGTTCTTCAAGCGGAGTCATGTCAACGGAGGTTTCGCCAATTAAGCCTGACTGGTTTGCCTCAATCAGCACATCACTGGGAATCAACAGGTTGGCAGATGTAATCTCAATCGTTACCGCAACTGCATTTGGACCAGGCTGAATCGACAGAATTTTGCCAACTACCACACCCCGATACCGGACAGGCGCACCTGCCTGCATTCCAACCACATTGGGGAATTCTACTATCGCCTGATAGCTACGACTTCCCGGATTTAAACCGCGAATCCACAGTGCCAACAGCCCAAATAGCCCTAACCCCACCAGGATTAATAATCCGACGGAGCCTTCTCGTATCGTTCGCGATCGCATGACTTCTCCTCAAAACGATTTGCGGCATTGCTCAATTTGACATGAATTTGCAGGTAAGGATTCCATCGACCTGGTCAAATTCATCCTATCTATACAGCAATACCCAATTTGCAGTACACGGCAAACGCCAGAATGAATGCTCATAACAGATTAACCGACTTCTTTAACCCACCACCTGAATCGGACCATGTATGCTGCCACTAAAGAATTGCCGCACCAAAGGGTCTTTGGTGGAATCAATTTCACTAACAGCTCCCGCCCACTGCACTTTGCCCTTGTAGAGGAATATAATCCGGTCAGCCGTCCGCCGAATTGTGCTGTCCTGGTGTGTCACCATTACATAGGTAGTGCACCCACCTGACTTGGATTGGAGATCGCGAATCAGGTCTTCAATCACGGTCGAGGCGATGGGGTCAAGTCCGGCAGTCGGTTCGTCATAGAGCAATACTTCAGGTGTATCGGAAGGTCTCTCTGGGTTTGCCATGATTGCTCGGGCAAAGCTGACGCGCTTTCGCATTCCGCCAGAAAGTTCTGCTGGGTAGCGATCGCCAATTCCAGGTAAACCCACCATCTCTAGTTTTTGGTTGACCAATTCTCGAATATGGCGGGGTGGTAGTCTGGAATGTTGATATAGCAAGAAGCCGACATTCTCATCTACACTTAGCGAGTCAAACAAGGCTGCCTGCTGAAACACCATGCCAATCCCAATGGGATCTTGAGCATCATCAACTAGCCCTTTCCGCCGCTGTCCTTGAACAAATACTTCACCCGAATCAGGGGCTAACAGTCCAGCAATAATTCGTAAAATCGTAGACTTGCCTGTGCCAGAGGGTCCAATCACCGCCAGAGCTTCACCCCGGTAGATAGTTAGGTCAACCTGATCGAGGACTACGTTATTACCGAAAGACTTGCTAACTCCCTTCAGTTCAATTAACGGCTCAGCCATAGCGTAATGAGAGGCAGATCAAGGGAACTAAAAAATATTAAACTCTAGACCTTAGACTCTGAACTCTAGTTCATTCAAAGTCTAGGGTTTAGCGTCCAGATTGCATAAGTGGCACACATTTCAAAACCAGATTGAGCAAACCAATGTAACCTAGTCAACTTTGAACTGTAATTCAGCTTTGAATTCAGCCTTGATGCCTTTTTACTGGCGGCTTAACCCTCAAAATATAGCTTTGTTGGAAGCATTACAGTTTTGCAACTTTCATTCTGAGAATGGTGTATCTAATTTAACGTAAAGGACTTGATATCTGCCTTGACTCTAGTAGATGAGCTATACCAGCATAGGGGCAGCAATCGATAGAAGTTTTTGGTCGACTTTCCTAACCTTGCCCGTGATCAGCAATGTCATTTGGTTTACTGAAACAAGCTTTAAAGGCGATCAGATATGAATCGCGCCACCGTGCTCCGGTGCGATTCAGCCGATGGTTTTTGTGGCTAGCACCAGGGTTGTTTGTCAAACGATGGTTGTTGGTCAGTGCTAGCGGTGTTCTGCTGACGGGATTAGGTTTAGCCATTTGGACGAACCGAACTCCGGTATTCTACATTGGGCGATTCATTTCAGATTTTTTAGAAACTGTCACCACATTCTTTCCCAGCTATGTCAGTGGACCGATCGCCATAGCAATTGGCATTCTGTTTATCTTTTGGGGACAAACGCGCAGCCTGGGATCAATTACCCAGGTGTTGATGCCAGAAGGGGATGAGGAACTGATTGATGTACTAATGACCCACCGGCGGTTAAACCGTGGTCCCAGAATTGTCGTGTTAGGCGGCGGCACTGGGCTATCTAACTTACTGCGAGGGCTAAAGATCTACAGTGCCAACATTACAGCGATCGTGACTGTTGCAGATGATGGGGGATCGTCGGGACGCCTGCGACGAGAAATCGGCGTGCTGCCACCGGGAGATATCCGCAATTGTCTAGCAGCCCTGGCAGATGAAGAAAAGCTGTTGACTGAGCTATTTCAATATCGGTTTAGGGCTGGAGATGGGCTGGTGGGTCATAGCTTTGGCAATCTGTTTTTGACGGTCATGAGTGAGGTGACGGGCGATTTAGAAAGGGCGATCGCCGCCAGTTCTAAAGTGCTAGCAGTACGGGGGCAGGTGCTTCCGGCAACCCTGAGCGACGTGCGGCTCTGGGCGGAGCTATCCGACGGTCGGCGAATTGAAGGCGAATCTCACATCACCGAAGCTCAAGGCAAGATTGTTAAAATTGGCTGCACTCCTTCCAATCCGCCTGCTTTACCTAAAGCGCTTCAAGCGATTCGGGAAGCAGACTATATCATCATGGGTCCGGGGAGCCTTTACACCAGCATCATCCCCAATTTGCTGGTGCCTGAAATTGTTGAGGCGATCGCCCAACGTGAGGTTCCGCGCGTATATGTCTGCAACATCATGACGGAAGTTGGAGAAACCCAGGGCTACACCGTTTCTGACCATATTCGCACCATTGATGCAGCAGCCGGACATCATCTTTTCGATGCAGTCGTCGTACAAAAGAAAACACCCTCTGCCCAAGCGTTGATTCGCTATGCCCAAGAAGGCTCCCATCCCGTTTTCCTAGACCGGGAAGCTGTAATGCAGTTAGGTCGGCGCGTTGTAATCGCTAATGTAATGCTTGAAGACGAACACACTGGACAAGTCCGCCACGACTCCGATCGCTTAGCAAAAATCTTGCTGCGTTGGTATAGCCGCGTTCACGAGCTATAGAGGAAAAGCTCAATGCTCTTACGCTATGCTCTCCCATCATTGAACTGTTGGATCTGAATCTGAGGGGGCATCTGAAGTAGGGTCTAAACCTGAATTTGAGGTTACGCCGGGGCCAGAATCTTGATTGCGCCTACGAAGGGACTGGGCTTTGACTCGCAAATCTTGAAAAAAGTCTGTGTCTACAATTTCTTTGACTCGCTTCTGGCGTTTTGTCTGATCAATTTCGATGCGGAGTTCTGCAACCTGTCGTTTCAAAATTTCTTCACGCTGACGAACTTTGCCAACCATGATTTCAAATACTTCAGCCAGCGTTGTGATTTCATCGCGAACTTGCCTTTCTCCTGAAAGATAAGACAAACTCTGGCTGTAGTCTCCTTCCCCAATTCGTTCCACGGATTGAGTGAGGTTGACAATGGGTCGGGTCAGAACACGAGACACAACCCAAACCAGGATAAACAGCGTTCCATAGGTCGTCGTGAAAGCAATCAAAACACTCCCGCGAATTTGCTGCTGCACCTGTAAGACATAATCCGCCCGAAAATCAACGCCCAACGCCCCAACCTGTTTCCCTTCTCTGTTGGTCAAAGGAATTGCACCAGACACCCAGGTACCCCATTCATCTGTAAATGGCTCAGCATCAAAAATTTCAGCCGTTAGCCCTTGCAGTAGAATGCCTCCTTCCGGTTCATCATAGGATTCCAGAAATTTTGCGCCGTCGATTCTTCGGTTAATTGCACTGCCGCTGCCCACAAATACAATTTGGTTGGGGGTAGAAGAAGCGGTATAGGTGTAAATGTAGGCACGAGGTTCGATGCTTTCTAGCTGAGCTAGCCAGTTGACGTGTTCCCAGTAGCGCGGATCATCGCTGTAGCCGTCGGCTCTAGGTGTGCCCTGGTCAATCAGAGCAGCAAAATCTTCGGTACTTGTGCCGCTTGCAGCAGCTTCCATCGTGGTTTCTAGATCTTCTCGAATTTGTTCAAGTGCAAAATTAGTTGCAAATCGATAAAACCAGTAATAGGCACCTGCAAAGACAAGACTAAAGACTAGTGTGAAACCTGTTAAAACTTTAAGCTGAAGGCTAATGAAATGAGGTTTTTGAGGTTTTTGTTTTGCTGTTTTTACGTTCCCTAATTTCACGGTAGATTCCCCAACCTTTTCTGAGCTCCCTGCTTTAAAGATTCAGCTTATCTAAGATGATTTTGCCTCGCTGCCGTCGTTTTAGTCTCCAGTTAAATAAGCTTTCTTCGTATACCGATCGCATTTTAATAATAGCGGCGATCGCCCCTCCACAAGCAATCAATCCAATGCATAAATAAGCATAAAAATAAGTCGAAATATTAAATTGAATTCCAAGTAATACAATCACGCCTATGGCTAGACAACCAATAACAGTACCTATTGCAAATAGATAGCTATCCATAAACATACTGACTCTGCCTCGACGTTCTTCAGGGACAAATGCTTGAAAAGACTTTCGAGCAGATTCATCAATAGTAAATTGAGTTAGCTTAGACAAAGAAAAGCCACTGACACCACCCACAATTCCTGGAAAAAGCATCATGGAAAAAGTGCCGATTAGTTGAGCTAACGGTAGTGCAAAAAACGCGTTTTTTAAGCCTGTTATCTTGATTAGGAAACTCGTGAAAAACCCTTGAATAACAAATGACGTAAGAGTGAGTCCTAAGCGATACAAACTGTAGAAGCGCTGATAGCTATCAGCAGTACTAAAAACGTGATTAGAGACAACTAAAAAGTGAAATTCAAATACGGTCAGGCAGACGTTAATTGCCAGAATTGCAACCGTCAAATAGCGAAAGGAAGATACCTCTCGGACAAAGCTCCAGGCTTCTGTTAAAGTGGCGATCGCTGACTCTTGCTTTTGAGTAGTTTGTCTAAATTTGATGTCCTTTAATCTCGACTGAATTAATAAAAAAGCAGCCAAATAAACCAGCGCATTCAAACTGAGCAATTCTTCCGGTTTTAGCTGAAGTTGAGTGAGGAGAGTGGGAGCGATCGCCGCTAACCCCAACCCCAGGATTTGTCCGACAAAGCTACCTGTGGCAATCAGCGGAAACAACCGTTTGGTTTGCGCCATGTCAAACAGATCGTTTGCCAGAATCCAAAACACCAGCGGAAAGAAAAGCAACTGCTGCTCAGCAAGCAGATAGAGGAGCGAATAGTTGAGCCAACGGGGTGCTTGAAGGCTAAATAATAGCCTCAAAACAACCAGCATCAGCACATAGGCACAGCTCATCCAGCCCATCAAACTGACCCGGTTAAACCGATCGACGACCAGGGATTGCAGTCCCGTAATCAGAATTGTGAGCAGCATATCTACCAGCCAAACCAGCAGAATTTGGTTGACTCCAACGCTGCTCAAAAAACCGCTTACGGCCACCACATCAGAGACCTGACAGGCTAAAGCATTACTCAACAGCAGCAGCCAAAGCGTTACGACAAGGTATGTCTCTTCTTTCCTCACGCAGCAGTACAGCCTACTAAATGCAGGAGAATTGCCTTCTGGACATGCACTCGATTTTGGGCTTGCTGCAACAGTCTGGACTGTGCCCCATCTGCGGCTGCATCAGAAATTTCTTGTCCCCGATTGGCAGGCATACAATGCATGACTAGGGCTTGAGGCGCATGAGTCATGAGGCTATCATTCACTTGGTAAGGACTAAACAGAGCCAAACGTCGGGTTGCTTCTGCTTCGCTTACCTTTTCCCACATGCCCATGCCTTCCCAAGAATCTGTGTAGATTACGTCTACTCCTCGGACTGCCTCAACAGGGTTTGAAATGCACTGAACGACTTGATCACCCGCGATCGCCCGCGCCATTTCGATTGTTTCTGCTTCCATCCAAAAATCTTCAGGACTGCTGAGAATGAGCTGAAAGCCAAACTTAACGGCTGCAAATAGTAAGGAGCGGGCAGTATCTTGATTGCTAGAACCTAAGTAGACTACCTTCAACCCGGCCAATTGCCCTAACTCTTCCTGGATAGTCAGTGCATCAGCCATTGCCTGACAGGGGTGGTTGTATTTAGTCAGTGCGTTGATCACGGGAACAGGTGACCAGGCAGCCATTTCTAACAAATTTTCATGGTCGCTGACTCGCGCTGCAATGCCGTGAACGTATTCACCTAAAACTCGTACTACATCGGCAATGGATTCGCGATCGCCCATGTCCACATCATCCTTGCAGAGATAGAGCGCATGTCCGCCTAACTGCTGAACTGCGAGTTCAAAACTGACACGGGTTCGCAGAGACGGTTTTTGAAAAACCAATGCCAGCGTTTTACCGCGCATTACGGTTTGGTGTCCTGTACTGAAGTATTCCTGCTTGAGAAAAGCTGCTTTGTCTAGCAATTCCTCTAAATCTGCGGTAGACCAGTCCATCAAACTCAGAAAGTGTTGTGCCATTGCGAACCTTCTCCAGGTCAAGACTAAGCTGCCACCCTCGACCTTTCTGCAAAGGTAGTCCGGGATTTGGGAATTTCATTTCTAGAGCGAAAAATTCGCTGCTGAACGAGATTCGGAAAGCCAGGTTAGCTTTTTGGGATAGTTCGAGGGAGCTACTCAGGGGTGTTGTCTTTTAAGACTTCCCAAATCTGGTTGGGCAGTAACCGTTGTTTTTCTGAGGCAAGTCGAGCTTGGTAGTATCCGTCATCCGCAACCCGGCTGAATTGTAGTAGTCCTTGCTTTACCAGTTTTTCTAGGATGGTCTCGACAAGTGCTTCAGGCTTTCCGGTATGGTTCACGCAGTCTAATAAAGTTGCTTTGCCCTGCCGAATGATCCAGTTCATAAGCTGATGTTCAGCGTCGGGCAACAGCAGCAAATCAAACATTAGAAACGCCAGGGTCAGACACTCTATCAGTCGGGTTCGCTTTGGTTAACCAGGCTTTTAGGAGATGTGCACGTTTGGTTTCGCCAATGTTGGTAATTTGTTGGGCGATCGCTCTGACATCTTTACTCAAGGAATGATCGGGGTAGCGCAGACAAAAGATGTCGCTGCTGGCTAAAGTCAGCAACTCTTGGGAGAAGGGTAAAACGGCTGCGACGGGATGACCGTAGGTTCTTTCAAGCTGTTGCCTAACGTCTTGCTGGAGATACTTAGATGAAACCTGATTGGCAACCAACAGAATTTTGGGAACTCCTAACTTCTTAGCGACATCCAGCGTGAGCGCAACGTCCTGAAAGTTTCGCTGGTCTAAACACAGCACTAGCACCAAAATGTCAGAAAGGGCGATCGCCAGCAGCGTGTCTTCGCTCGATTCAGGATTTGTATCAATCAACAAATAGTCGAGCTTGAGACGGTGACTCAGTTCAAATAGTCCCTGGCTCAATATACTGGTGTCGTAACCCTCCTGTAGCAGTTGAGCCATCTCGTTAATCTTGATGTTGGAAGGAGTGAGGTAAATGCCTCCTCCCATTACTGCTATTTCTCCGTGGTTAATCTTGAGGAGGGGACTGAGTGACTGGGTCGCCTCCTGAATTCCTACGTTGCTCCAGAGGTAGTAGTTGAGGGCATGATCAGTTTGATCTTCGTCAAGCCCGAACAGAGTGTGAATTCCAGAAGCCTGCACATCGATGTCGATGATGCCCACTCGCTGTCCGTGCTCTGCAATGCTAACGGCTAGATTAGCAGCCAGGTTAGATTTGCCTGTGCCATGACGGAGGGAGTGAACAGAGACAATTTTGGGCATTGCAGACCTTGAAAACTAGGCAAGCCACGGAGTCTTAAGCAGGAGCAACACAGGTCTAAGCTGTAGCTAAATTATTCCCCAGTCTAACGTGACAGATCAACGTGTTTTGTGCAGTGTACTGCTTTGGTGATTTTTCGCAGATGAAATTTTTAGAGAAACCCTAGGGGATTGACCGGTTCGCCGTTTTGCCGGACTTCAAAGTGCAAATGAGGTCCAGTCGAAAATCCAGTGGAGCCAATAGCTGCGATCGCCTGTCCTTGCTGCACGGTTTGTCCTTCGCTGACGTAAAGTTCACTGGCGTGCCCGTAAAGCGTGGTTAAGTCGCCCCCGTGACTGATAACGACAGCATTGCCGTAGCCGCCGTACCAGCCTGAAAAAATCACCACGCCTGCATCAGCAGCTTGAATTGTGCTGCCGTGACTTGCGCCAAAGTCAATTCCAGCGTGAAAGCGACGATAGCCTAGGATGGGATGAACGCGCCAGCCAAAGTTGCTCGTCACAATGCCGATCGAGGGATAAGTGAATTGCCCCGTACCTCGAACCACTGGACCCGGAATTGAAAGGCGCTGCCGAATCAAAACGGCGATTGTAGCGGAGTCTCTTTCTAGCTGGGCTTCTGCTTCTTCTAGGGCATTGCGGTTTTGGCGCAGGCGAGCAATCAGGTCTTGTTGAATTTTTGACTGGGCTTCAAGTTGAGATTTTTGGGCAAGAAGCTGTTGGGTCAATAAGGCAATATCATTCTTTTGGCGCTCAATGGTGCGTTTGCGCTGATTCAGGTTGTCAAATTGAGCTTTTAAGTTAGCCAAAATTTGGCGATCGGCTTGATAGACCAGTTTGAGTTGACGGCGGCGATCGAGAAATTCGTTGAGATTATTGCTTTGCAGCAAGACAGCCCAGCCCTGACCACCCTGCTGTCGCTGCAAGAAACGGAGTCGAGCGACAGTGCCAAGCTGTTTATCTTGGAAGCCTTTTTCGGCGATCGCCAATTCTGCCTGTAGTTTCTTCAGGTTCTCTGTTGCGGCTTTAATCTGTGCCTCATTCTGCTGAATCTGAGCAGCAGTGGTGCGAATGTTGTTTTGCAAACCGCCCAACCTCTCTTGGGCAGACTGTTCCAGATTTTGCAGGCGATCGCGCTCTCGCTGTAGATCGTCCCGCTCTTGCTCAATCTGCTGTCGCTGCTGCTGCAAGTTTTCCACTGACCCAGACTGCGCTAACGGCAGGGCTGGCAGCGCATGAGTTAAGGAGGTTGAGCCAAGTGCCAGAAACAGACATAGCCCAAGCACTATTTTTAGAATGATTTGACGCAACTTGAGTTGACTCAGCAGTTTAACCATGTCCTGAAACTGTTAGCTTACCCTCTCAAGCTGAGGGCGATCGCACCAAAGGCCAGCAAAATTGCACCCGAAATTCTGTTTAACCACTGCAACCCATTTGAGTTAAACCGTCGTCGAAACAAACTGACTCCTCCACTCAGCAGCAACCACCATAGCGCCGATCCTAAAAACACCCCTAAAACCAAAACTCCAGCCGCTGCGTAGCTGCCGCCAGCGCTAGCCAGACCCAAACCTGCAAACACTGCTGCAAACGAAAGAATAGTAGCAGGATTGGTCAGCGTCAATACAACTGTTGAAGCATAGGCTGTGAAAAGACTGCGTGATTTGCCAGAAACAGTTGATGCAGCAGGCTTAGACACAATTGTCTTGACTCCCAAATAGCAAAGAAACAAACCACCAATCAGCCGAACCCAAAGCGCTTGTCCAACTAGCAGGTCAGCTACAAACGTTAGACTAAACCCAGCAACACACCCATACATTGCATCCGCCGTTGCAGCCCCCAAACCTGACAAGAAGCCGGAGGCAATTCCCTCAGTTAAGGTGCGGCGTATGCATAGTACACCAATTGGCCCCACTGGTGCAGCGATGGAAAATCCAAGGATCAGTCCTCGCCCTAAAAATCCAATGTCCATGCTTTAAAGTCTCCTCGATAGATGCAATGTGCAATTTCTTCTAAGTTTTTTGTGGGATGGGCTTGCCCGCCTAGATTGAGCAGCCATTTCGTTGCTCCATAGGGAACCTAGGTTTCAAGGACTTTACCTGTCCCTCACGTTGTTGATACCTACCCTTGAACCGTTTCTGAATCGGCTGGGAATTGGAGCGGCAAAACAGGAGTTTCCTTAGTTGTGGAAAGCACGATGGTGGTTCGAGTTCGCAAAATTCCGGGTAACCCTTTTAAGTTTTCGCTGACTAGTTGCTCCAAAGCTCGCGTGTTGCGGCATCGCACTTTGAGCAAGTAATCATCGTCACCCGTGACATGATGGCATTCCTGAATCTCTGCCAATTCCTGTACTCGCTGCAAGAAAGTAGCTCGATGTGGATGCTCCAGTGTTACTGCGATGAACGCAGCTAGTTCACAGCCGGCGGCTTCAGGGTTGATTAGAGCGGTATATCCCTTAATGATTTTGCGTTCCTCTAAGCGACGAACGCGTTCAGCAGTTGCAGGAGCAGAGAGTTCTAAAATTCCAGCTAACTCTGACCAGGTGATGCGCCCCTGATCCATTAGATTTCGCACTACCTTATAATCTGTCGAATCTAGACTCACAAAGTTGTTTTTATTAGGTCCGCTAGATATTTATAATTATTTTATAAGGCTGAGTCAAGCGTATTGGTCAACAAACGGAACTCAGACATCTCTGTGTAGATGCCTGAAGAAGGTTAGGGAGGTTTGCTAGAGAGGCGTAAGGATTTGCTCTGTTATAGGGAAAATTGGGTTTGGTAGCGTTGGTTATTTTTTGGGATTGAAGGGAAGAGCGTCTGACCACGGCACTTTCTTGATCAGAAAAGTGGCAGGCAAGACATAGGAGCGATCGCCCCTTCCCTCGCCCGACAGGTCAATCATCTTCACCACCAGTCGTAGCGAAAAGGTAATGTCTGCTTTGCGCTCCATAAAGTCAGCGTAGAGTTTCTTCATCTTGTCTGACTTCTTGCCAGCTTTCTCAATTCCGAATAGATCAATGATTGGAGAGGCTGTTTCCAAGCTGCCATCGATGTTCATCTTGAGAATATCCTCAGCCGTAAACTCTTCCTTTAAGGTTTTGCCAGGGGGCACAACGCTAGGGACTTGCTGCTCAGAAAGGTTGAAGCGCTTGTCAGGGGTGAGGCGGATGACTCGGCGCGATCGCCCCTCGTGATCGGTCAAGGAACTGTGATCCCAATTCACCTCAAAAGACGTGTCAGTTGATTTGTTTTCCAACGACATCGACAGCTTTTTAGGTTGCTCCTCAAATTTGTAGCGATCGTCAAATTTGAAATTGAGATTAATCAAATCCCTTAGCTCTTTCTCCTCCAAAGTTTGATCGAGTGTGGTGCGATCAAAGTGAAAGGTAGTCTGGTCATCTAACGTGTTGATCGCCTGATACAGCACATACACAACCGTGATGATGTAGACCGTCAGAATGAGCAAATCTAGTTCAGTCATGGCTTAGCAAAAGAGCAAGTTAGGCAAACGTTGGACGAACAAAAGTGACGACTGAAAAACGAGGTTTCTCCAGTATCAGGGATTTGAGTACGTTTAGGCTTCTTCCCGATTCCTTCCCGATTTTCTCCCTAATTCTTTACCTCAGTGATGTAGCTTAGCACCCATCACCGATACGCACGTTTAAGCCTGTCGTTAGCATAGCCGTCCCTTTTTAAGAGAGGAAACCGTGAGTAATAGAAAGCTTCTAAACCTATCTCGCCGCCAGGTCATTCGGGGCTTGCTTGCCACGACGGCTTTTGGCATCACTGCTCGCTTTGGAACCGGGTGCAGTTTGGCTGAAGGGGGAGACGGTGCCTCAGACCAAATTACAATGGGCTTTATTTATGTCGGGCCCAAAGATGACTACGGCTATAACCAGGCCCATGCGGAAGGGGCCGCCGGAGTTGCTAATAGTTTTGATTGGGTCAAGATTGTCGAAGAAGCCAGCGTTCCAGAAACTACGGCGGTTGAGGAATCGATGCGAAGCATGATCGACATCGACGGTGCAACTGTCCTTTTCCCCACATCCTTTGGCTACTTTGACCCTCACATTCTCAAGGTGGCAGAAGAATACCCTGACGTGCAGTTCTTCCACTGCGGTGGACTTTATCAAGAAGGAACTCATCCGGTTAATGTAGCTAGCTACTTTGGCTATATCGACGAGGCGCAGTACATTGCTGGAATTGTTGCCGCCCACACGTCCAAAACTGGAAAGCTAGGATTTATCGGCGCAAAGCCAATTCCTCAAGTTCTCCGCAATATCAACAGCTTCACGCTGGGTGCTCGCAGTGTCAAACCCGAAGTAACGACTCAAGCAGTTTTTACGGGTGATTGGGCACTGCCAGTCAAGGAGGCGGAAGCGGCAAACAGCATGGCTGATCAGGGAATTGACGTTCTCACCTGTCACGTTGATAGTCCCAAAGTGGTGATGGAAACGGCAGAAAAGCGAGGCATTTTTTCCTCCGGCTACCACGCTGACCAAACTGCCCTGGCTCCCAAAGGCTATCTCACGGGCGCTGAGTGGGATTGGACAAGCGTTTACTCCAAAATTGTCGAAGACATTCACGCTGGCAAAACCCTAATGGATGGCAGCATTCCCCATATCCTTCGGGGCGGTTTAGCAGAGGGCTTTTGGAAGCTTTCGGACTACGGCCCAGCGGTGGGTGAGCAGGCAAAGCAAGCTGCCGAAGCTGCTAAAGCTGGCTTTATGGACGGCAGTTTGGTGATTTACAACGGTGAAATTAAAGACAACACGGGTGCAGTTGTGGTTGAGGCGGGTCAATCGCTGAAGCAGCAAGACCCTGTGCTAGAGCAGATGAATTATCTGGTCGAAGGTGTGATTGGCAGCGTTGCGAGCTGATCTAACTTCAGGATTTTTATTGCAGGTGGGTAGTAGGTGGTCGGTAGGGATGTTTTAGCCCCGCAGGTCATGTATTACCTCATCCTTCACCCCTCATCCTTCACCCTTTATCCTTTTCCCATGCTGACTCACCGTAAAACCCTGGAATCTATTTGCATTCCGATTGGGGCTTTAGTCTTTTCGTTGATTTTGTTTGGCGCATTTTGTGCGGCAGTGGGGGCGAATCCGTTTGGCGTGTATGCCTCGATTTGGAAGGCAGCATTCGGAAGTTGGAGTACATTTCAAAATACGCTAATTCGAGCTTCACCGCTGATGTTAAGTGCCCTGTGTACGGCGCTTCCTGCTCGTCTAGGGTTGGTGATTATTGGCAATGAGGGCGCGTTAGTTGTGGGTGGCTTGGGTGCAGTCGCGGCTGGATTGGCACTGTCTACCGCTCCACCTACGGTTGTACAAATCGGTATGGCACTGGCAGGAATGTTAGCGGGCGGTTTGTGGATTGGTGCGGTTGGTGCATTGCGGCACTACCGCGCTGTGAATGAGACGATCAGCAGTTTGCTGATGAACTATATTGCGATCGCCCTGCTCAACCACTTAGTCGGTGGTCCCATGCGCGACCCCAGTTCGCTCAACAAGCCTTCCACCTATCCGATCGCCGAAATTAATATGTTGGGTTCTATTCCTGGCACTCGAATTCACTATGGACTGATTTATGGACTGATTGCCTGTGCGATCGCCTACTTCCTGATTCAGCGCACCACCTTTGGCTTTGCTGCTCGAACTGCGGGAGGAAACATTCGCGCCGCCCGCATCGCCGGACTGCCCGTCGGCAAACTAACGATGGCAATTTGCTTCCTGGCAGGCTCCTGTGCAGGTTTGGCGGGCATGGTTGAAGTTGCAGCCGTTCATGGTCGCGCCAACGAATCGCTAAATGCTAACTACGGGTATGGCGGCATTCTGGTTGCCTTCATTGCTCGACATAATCCGCTAGCGGCGGCACTCGTGTCTATCATGCTAGGCGGAATTCTTGCGAGTGGTGGCATTTTGCAGCGATCGCACAACCTCCCAGACGCAACCGTTCTCGTCTTCCAAGGACTTGTCTTCCTGGTCGTTCTATTTAGCGAATCGCTCTACGGCAAGTTTGCCATCTTCAAAGAGCCAATTGTAAAGGCCCCACCGACACCCGCAGTTACGGCGGTGGTGTGAGGAATTTGGAGTTTGTAGAGACGCGATTAATCGCGTCTCTACAAACTCCACACCTATAAGGAGATTCTACTAATGGCAACAGAAGCACTCGGTTGGTGGGGCGTACCGTTGGCGATCGCCGCTGGTATGATGCGCGGGGGAACGCCCTTCCTATTTGTCAGCTTAGGTGAATGTCTGACCGAAAAGAGCGGCAAAATCAATCTGGGTTTAGAAGGAACGTTGCTGATGGGTGCGATGAGCGCCTACGCCATTTCCTATCTCACCGGGTCGCCCTGGTTAGGCGTGATTGCCGCTGGACTCGCGGGCGTGGTATTCGGTTTAATTCACGGTTGGCTTTCTCAGCAGCCCAGGGTGAATGACGTTGCGGTGGGCATTGCCATGATCATTTTTGGCAGCGGCATCGCCTTTTTCTTGGGAAAGCCATTCATTCAGCCGTCTGCTCCACAACTAGCAACGATTAATTTAGGAGCCTGGAGCAGTTTGCCGCCTGTGCAGTCGGCATTACAGATTAGCCCCTTGTTTTTGTTGGGTGTGGCGATCGCCCCCCTAATGCACTGGTTCTTTCAATCAACTCGCTGGGGTTTGTTTATCCGGGCAGTGGGCGACAGCCCTGAAGCTGCTAGAGCAATGGGCGTTTCCATCTTCAAGGTGCGAATGCTCAGCGTCGTAGCAGGCAGCTTTTTAGCCGGAATTGGCGGAGCTTCCTTATCGCTCTACTATCCCGGGCTCTGGAGCGAACGGGTTTCTAGCGGTCAAGGCTTGATGGCTGTCGCTCTCGTAATTTTTGCTCACTGGAACCCGATTCAATGTCTCTGGGCTTCTCTCTTGTTTGGGGGTGCTCAGGCACTGGGACCGGCACTTCAGTCGGTCGGCATTGAGCAGGGCTATTACTTGTTCAACGCTGCCCCTTATGTGTTGACCTTGCTGATTATGATCATCACCTGTTCACCAAAACGCACGCTGTCCGGTGCGCCAGGTGCCTTGGGCACAGATACTTAGGAGGGACAAGGGAACGCAATGTGTAACTTTTTCTAGCCTCTTGTGGGATGGGCATCTTGCCCGTCCAAATCAATCAGGCAAGATGCCTGCTCCACAGGAAACCAAGGTTTCCAGGAATCTAGTTGCACATCGTGTAGGGCGATCGCACCTTATAAATGGTCTACAAAGTTCCGCTGTTTAAGCTCAAGGTTGCAGCATTTCAGGTCAAAGTCTCACCGTTCTAGTTCAAACCCCTACCATTCCTATTTAGAACAGCATCGTTCTTGTTCAAAACAGCATCGTTCTTACTTAGAACAGCATTGTTCTTGTTTAGAACAGCATTATTCTCACTCAGAACAGCATTGTTCTTGTTTGAAGCGACATCGTTCCTGTTTAAGACTGCATCATTCTTGTTTAGAACAGCATCGCTCCAGTTCAGGACTCCATTCTCCGGGTTCAAACCCTCATTTGCCGAACTCAAACTCTCATCTCTAATCAACCTCGTTCCAAGGCTCTGCCTTGGAATGCAGAACTGGAGGCTTTGCCTCCTGATATCAAGTGGCAGAGCCACTTTAAATGCATTCCCAGGTAGAACCTGGGAACAAGTAATGAACAAGTTTTACCTTTCATCTCTTATCCTTCATCCCTCATCCCTATGAATGGTCTTGGCGGCTTAAACAAATCTCCTAATGGCGTAGTTCTCGGCATGGTGCAACTGCAACTGCCCACTGTGGTTACGCCCGATGACCTGGCAGCGCAAACCGATCGCGTTTGCGACATGGTTGGCAAAGCTCGGCGCAATATGCCCACGATGGACTTGGTGGTGTTCCCAGAATATGCTCTGCACGGGCTATCAATGGACACCAATCCAGAGATTATGTGTCGGTTGGATGGTCCAGAAGTTGAGGCGTTCCAGACTGCCTGTCGGGACAACCGCATCTGGGGTTGCTTTTCCATCATGGAATACAACCCATACGGCAACCCCTACAACAGCGGCATCATTCTGGACGACAAAGGTGAATTGCGGCTCTACTATCGCAAGCTGCATCCCTGGGTACCTGTAGAACCCTGGGAGCCGGGAAATATCGGCATTCCAGTCTGTGAAGGTCCAAATGGCAGTGCGATCGCCCTAATCATCTGCCACGACGGTATGTTCCCGGAGATGGCACGAGAATGTGCCTACAAAGGAGCCGAAATCATGATTCGCACAGCGGGCTACACCGCTCCGATTCGGCATTCCTGGCGCATCACTAATCAGGCAAATGCCTTTTGCAATCTGATGTACACCGCTTCGGTTTGTATGTGCGGCACCGACGGCACCTTTGACTCAATGGGCGAAGGCATGTTCGTCAACTTCGATGGCACTCCATTGGCAATGGGTAGCCACCGCCCCAACGAGATTATCACCGCCGAGTTGCGCCCCGACTTAGTGCGTGAAGCTCGAAATCATTGGTCGGTTGAGAATAACATCTACCAGTTTGGGCATCGCGGCTACACCGCCGTCAAAGGCGGAGCGCAAGACTGCCCCTATACCTATATGCAGGATTTGGTGAACGGCAACTACCGCCTCCCTTGGGAAGAACAAGTCGTTCACACAGACGGTACTTCCTGCGGTTTCCCGGCCCCAACCCGCACTTACCGGGGCGAAGAAGTTCCAGCCGACGTGTTGGGTTAGTCAGCCCTGTAGGTTGGGTTGAAGCATGAAACCCAACAAGCTCAAACTTTTGCAAACGTTGGGTTTCGCTTTGCTCCACCCAACCTACCCGGCTTTAGGAGGTCATGAATCATGGGTCTTTACGTCAACTCAGAACCCTACCCCTATCCTTACAACGGTGAGCTACGTCCAGGCAACACCGTGCTGCTGATCATCGACATGCAGACCGACTTTTGTGGCATCGGCGGCTATGTAGACAAGATGGGCTATGACCTTTCCCTCACCCGTGCCCCAATTGAACCAATCAAGCAGCTACTAAGCGTGATGCGTAAAAAGGGATTTCACATCATGCATACCCGCGAAGGACATCGCCCTGATTTGTCAGATTTGCCTGAGAACAAACAGTGGCGATCGCGCCAAATCGGTGCAGGCATCGGCGACCCCGGACCCTGTGGCAAAATTCTCGTGCGCGGCGAACCGGGCTGGGAAATCATTCCCGAACTAGCTCCCCTTCCTGGCGAGACGATTATCGACAAACCCGGCAAAGGTTCCTTTTACGCCACCGATTTAGACCTGTTGCTTCAGCGCAAAGGCATTCAAAACATCATTCTGGCAGGCGTAACAACCGATGTTTGCGTCCATACCACCATGCGCGATGCCAACGATCGCGGCTACGAATGCCTGCTGCTCTCCGACTGCACCGGAGCTAGCGACTACGGCAACCACCTTGCCGCCCTAAAAATGGTGACCATGCAAGGCGGCGTGTTTGGTGCGATCGCCCCCTCCACTGCCCTAATCGAAGCCCTCCAAACCCCGTAGGGGCGCAGCATTCGGTAGGCATCCTTGCAACCCCAATCCAAACTCTGCCCGAATGCTAAGCCCTAATTCCCGGCTTAGTTCCACCGTTCGTGAAGCAGGCAACCCCATGCTGTTGAGGAAAACAAACCCATGACAACCGCAACCGAAAAACTTTCCACCGTTGAGATCGAAAAGCCGCCAGAGCTAGAAGTCGTCAGCATGACCAAACGCTTTGGCAGCCTGGTTGCTCTAGATAACGTCTCCCTGCATCTCAAACCGGGAACCTTTCACGCGCTGTTGGGCGAAAACGGAGCCGGTAAAAGCACCCTGGTCAAGTGCGTCATGGGATTTTACACACCCACATCGGGTGAAGTATTGATCAATCAGCAGAGTCGGGCGATCGCCAGCCCCCGCGATGCCCACAAATACGGAATTGGCATGGTCTACCAGCATTTCACCTCCGTCCCCGCCATGACGGTAGCTGAGAACCTGGTGCTGTCTCGCTTTGATAGCACGAACTTGATCAACTGGAAAGCTGAATACGAGCAGCTTAATGCCTTCATGAAAACGGCACCCTTTCAAGTGCCACTGGATGTTCCCATTGCTCAGCTTGCCGCCGGACAAAAGCAAAAATTAGAAATCCTCAAACAGCTCTATCTCAAGAGCAAAATTCTCATCCTCGACGAACCGACCTCCGTCTTGACTCCTGATGAGGCAGACGAGGTACTGGGCTTGCTGCGCGAACAGGTGACTGCCGGAAAGCTCAGCGTCCTGATGATTTCTCACAAATTTCGAGAAGTCATGGCCTTTGTTGATGAAGTCACCATTTTGCGAAAAGGCAAATTTGCGGGTCATGGCATGGTGCGCGACCTGACCGTCTCCGATATGTCTGAAATGATGATGGGCGATCGCCGCGAACCCACCCCCGTCGAGAAAACAGACCATCCCGATCGAGTTCCCGTTTTAGAAATCAGAGATATCTGTGCCAATAAAGACAACGGCTTAGAAGCAGTCTTAGGTGTTAACCTGACCGTTTACAGTGGCGAGATCGTTGGCATTGCAGGAATCTCAGGCAACGGGCAGCGAGAACTGGTAGAAGTGCTAGCTGGACAGCGCTCCGCCACCAGCGGCGAAGTTTGGGTAAACGGCGAACCCTACAACGCCACTCGGCGGGAGATGTATAAACACAAAGTCTTTGCTCTGCCAGAAGAACCGCTCCGCAACGCCTGCGTGCCTCACATGAGCGTGGCAGAAAATATGGCACTACGAACCTTTGACCGTCCACCCCAAGCAAAAGGCTTTTTGCTCATCTTGAAAGCCATGCGCCAAGCCGCTCAAGGTTTAATCCAGCAGTTTTCAGTCAAAACCCCCTCACCTGAAACGCCCGTCGGCAATCTTTCAGGGGGAAATGTGCAGCGGACCGTTTTGGCAAGGGAATTGTCTGCTGATCACATCAAACTACTGATTGCTGCCAACCCCTGTTTTGGCTTAGATTTTGCCGCTGTCGAATTCATTCACGGTCAAATTGTCGAAGCCCGCAACCGAGGAGTCGCCGTCCTTCTGGTTAGCGAAGACCTGGACGAGTTGCTGAAGCTATCCGATCGCATTCTCGTGATCAGCGGCGGCAAATTTGTCTATGAAAGTGCGATCGCCCAAGCCGACTTTGCCACCATCGGACGCAGCATGGCAGGACATTAGAGGAAACCTATGATCACCATTCCCGCTAAACCCTACGATTACGAACTGCCTCTGACTGGCGTAGCACTGATCATCATTGACATGCAGCGAGATTTCCTGGAGCCAGGCGGTTTCGGAGATGCTTTAGGAAATGATGTCAGCCGATTGCAGGCGATCGTACCAACGCTAAAACAGTTACTTGAGGCATTTCGGCAGCATCACTTACCCGTCTTTCACACAGTTGAGTGTCATCAGCCTGGCCTAGCAGACTGTCCGCCCGCCAAACTCAATCGGGGTAAAGCTGCGCTCAAAATTGGCGACCCCGGACCGATGGGACGAATCCTGATCAAAGGCGAACCTGGAAACGGCATCATTTCAGAACTAGCACCCGTTTCAGGAGAAACCATCATTTACAAGCCAGGAAAGGGCGCTTTCTACAACACGGATCTAGCAACCCACTTGCAGGAACGAGGCATCACTCATCTGTTGATTACTGGCGTAACCACCGAAGTCTGCGTTCAAACCACGATGCGAGAAGCCAACGATCGCGGCTATGAGTGCCTGCTGGTAGAGGACTGCACTGAAAGCTACTTCCCTGAGTTTAAGCAAGCCACGCTAGAAATGGTTCGCGCTCAGGGCGGCATTGTTGGCTGGACTGCTCCCGCCGCTGCGGTCTTACAAGGACTAGCAGGAACGGGCTGGGATACTCCCAAGGCTGCTTTGGATTTAGTCAATACTCCGGTTGGTTAGGTGCAGATGAAGAAAATTTACCTGGCAGTCAACGGCACCCTGATGCGCGGACTGGAATTAAACCAAAATCTACAAAAAGCGGGCGCTGAGTTTGTGCGAGAAACCATTACAGAACCCGCTTATCGGCTCTGGTCAATTGCCGACCGCCATCCCGCCATGATGAAAGTCACAGAAGGAGGAGCAGCGATCGCCGTCGAAATCTGGGCAGTTCCTCCCGCAGGCGTTTGCCAGATTTTGCTACAAGAACCCCCCGGGCTTTGCATTGGCAAGGTTCGTTTGAACAATGGCGAAGTGGTTCTAGGTGTTCTTGGAGAAGCCTTTCTCTGCACAGACCAACTTGAAATTACTCAATGGGGCGGCTGGCGTGCCTACACCACAAGCTGTAAGCCAAAACTCTTGAGATAGATAAAAAGGGGTGGGACTTTGTCCCACCCCCTTCTCAGGCACTTAACTTCTAGAAGAACCGAGTTAAGCAGGATTGCCTGCTTTGCGGCGGCGAGAGGTGGCGAGCGCACCTGCCACCAAGCCCAAACCTGCTAAAGTAGCGGGTTCAGGAACAGAAGTAGCTGAACCTGCTACTTTCCAATCCGGACCGTTGTATGCAGCACCTCGGCTAGCTACACGGACTCCAAAGATTGGGTTGGCTACTCCCAGGTCTGCCAAACTGATGCCCAAAGAGCCAACTCGCTGAGTGCCGCTAATTTCCTTCGTATCGATGCCATATCCAGCGTATTGCCATTGTCCAGAATAGGAAGTTAGCAGATTGCCAATCACCCTTCCGCTGGCATCAAGCGCCTGAATGTCTAGCTTACTGTTCATGCCTCTCTCCCAGAAGAACAAGTTGTCTACTGCGGAGGAGAAGAAAACATCAATGACCGAGCGTCCTGAATCTTCAGTATCGATAATGCTGTTCAGGTTCAGGTTGCCCAGAGCCGCGACTGCACTGTTGTTGTCAAGCCGTTCTTGCTGAGTGCCAATCGTTGCCTGATCACCCATATCAGCGCTGGCAGCGCCAGTATTTCCGCCTGTCCATAGATCGTTGCTGATGATGTTAGCTCGATTAACCAGGGCAAAATCGTCAATCACGCTTCCATCGGTGAGTTTAACTGAGTTTAGAAGAATGTTGCCTTTGGGATTGTTGCCCGAAAAATTGGTCGTGAACGAAAAAGCTTGAGCTGGAGCATTAGAGAAGGCTAGAACGCTGCTCGCTATCAGCCCAGCACAAGTTGCAATGTATTTTAGTTTCATCGTTTTGCTTGTTTAGTACTTACGCAGTTAAAGCTTGAATTGCTTTAGATCCATCAATTTGGACTTGTAAATCTAAAGAAGGTCTAGCCAATTGATAGGGAATAACAACACAGAAAATGTTGCATGATTCAAGGTTATTGATGAAACATTGAAGCGGCAATGAGTAAAACACTAATTTCACTCAAATTTCTTAAAAGCTTTTCTGTCAGATGATTCCACGTAGAAGAGAAGGTATTCTGCGCGTAAAACGTGAGTACAATTCTGCAATAGAGAATAACTAATACCGTCAAATTACTAGCTTTTTCTTTTCTCTATTCCTATCTGAGGCAAATGTTTATGCCAAGAAGTTAGGCGACTCGTGTTATCACCTAATATTCCCCTGAAGTTTTCTCCTGATAGTTTTACTGACGTGAGGGTAAAACTTCTACAATGCAGCCTTAATCTATTCGCATTACAGTGGATTTATTGTTTCGTTAAACCTGACTTTATGATTGATTTGTACACATTCACTACTCCAAATGGACGCAAGGCTTCTGTAATGCTGGAAGAGGTTGGTTTACCTTACAGCGTTCATGTCATTGACATTCGTAAGAATGATCAATTCACGCCAGAGTACGTGGCGGTCAACCCGAATAGCAAGATTCCGGCAATCGTCGATCAAGATACGGGTATGAAGATCTTTGAGTCAGGTGCGATTTTGATTTACCTGGCAGAAAAGACGGGGAAGCTGATGCCGACTGAGCCAAAGAGCCGCTACGAGGTGCTGCAATGGCTGATGTTTCAAATGGGGGGTGTGGGTCCGATGTTCGGGCAACTCAACCACTTTCGTAAGTTTGCGCCAGAGCAAATTCCCTATGCGATCGCACGCTACGAAAAAGAAACGCTGCGGATCTATGGTGTACTGGACAAGCAGCTTCAAGATCGCGAATTCATCTGTGGTGACTATTCCATTGCCGATGTTGCAACCTATCCCTGGGTTGCAATCTACGAGTTTCAAGGCTTAACCCTTGATGATCACCCTAATCTAAAGCGATGGGTTGAAGCGGTAGGGCAAAGACCCGCTGTGCAGCGCGGTATGGCAGTTCCGACGTTGACTTGAGCGCAATTGCTACAGAGATAGCCCGACGCGTGGGTTAAAGGTTTCAAGCTGGCGCAGCTTTTCGTAGAGATCTCGTTCCTGAGGGCTGACTTCCTTGGGAACGATGATCTGGATCTCAACGATTTGATCGCCGCGCCGTCCGTCAAGCGGATAGCCTTTGCCACTCAGCCGCAGTTTTTGCCCTGACCGCACGCCCGAGGGAATCATCATCTTCACTAAACCGTCTAGCGTGGGCACCTCGATTGCCCCACCTAAGACAGCTTCAACTGGGGTGACGGGAAGCTGGCAGAAGATGTCTGAGCCTTCTACCTTAAAGAAAGAGTGAGGCGCTACGTCAATTTTGAGATACAGGTCACCTCCAGATACACCCTGACCTTTGAGCCGGATGCGTTGCCCTGTGACCATTCCAGGCGGCATATTGACCTCTAGCGATCGCCCATCTTCCAGGCGAATTCGCTCTCTGCCGCCCTGATAGGCTTTGTCTAACGGTACGCTCAGGCGTGCTTCAGCATCTCGGCGACCAGGACGAGATGAGGTGACAGTATAAGCGGTTTTAGTGTTTCCTGGACGATAGGGATCGCGGGCTGTGGTGCTGCGGGTCGTTCCACCAGAAGCATCTGCGCGACGGTTGAGAAGCTGGTCTACGAAGCTATTAAAGTCAGGAAAATCGCTGAAATCGACTTCTTGGGTGGCAGTGCGATCGCCCCCTCGGTTGTTCCAGCTTTTTGAGCGGGGTGTATTGCCCTGAAAGCCTCCCTGCTTCCAGAAACGGCTGAACTGATCGTATTGCGCCCGTTTGCTGGTATCAGACAGGACTTCATAGGCTTCCCCTACGTCCTTAAACTTTTCCTCAGCAGCCTTATCCCCTGGATTTAAGTCTGGGTGATACTGCCGTGCGAGTCGGCGGTATACCTTTTTAATTTCTTCAACCGTTGCATCTCTGGGAACGCCCAGAATCTCATAGTAGTTCCGAAAGTTTTGCATAGGTGAATTGGCGATCGCTATGACGTTCCATAAAGGTTGAAAGAAGGGAGGGGGTAGATGGCAAACAGAAAACCTGCTGCAACGGTTTAATCGATTCAGCTTAGAGAATCAGGCTATATGAATTAGATAGGGTCACTAATCATACATCTTCTCTCAACTCCTGGCTGATCGCCACATCTACCAGCCATCATCATCATCCCAATCATCATCAACGGGGGCATTGTAGCGACCACCGCCAGTGCCATACCCACTGTTGTCATAGGAGGGACGATTATTGTCGGGGGGGCGACGAGGCGAGCGAGACGGCGCATCCCAATCGTCTTGATCCCAACTATCTCGGTTATAGGAATTATTGTCCCTACTATAAGAGTCACGAGCGTAGGGGTCACGAGCGTAAGGATCACGGTCGTAGGGATCGCGGGCGTAAGGATCACGGTCGTAGGGATCGCGATCCCGTTCGCCTGTAAAGGTGCGCTTGATGGAGCCGAAAAAGTCATCCTCCTCATCCAGCTCTTTGGCGTACTGATAAACTTCTCGCCGCAGTTCATACAGAGCGTCTTGCAGCTCAGCTTGAGCAATGTCGATACCCCGATCATCTTCTTCAGCTAGGCTTTCTCGCAGTTCCTGGATCAGGTTTTCGATGCGACGGCGATGGTTGCTGGCGTACTGCATGCCAAAATCCAGGGCAACTTCGCGAAGCTGACGTTCTGCCTGAAAGGTGAGTGCTTCTGCTTTGGTCCGTTTTTCCACCCGCTCTCGTCTTTCCCGGTCGGAGGCAGAAAACCGCTCTGCTTCCTGAATCATCCGGTTGACTTCGGATTCACTCAGTGTGGAAGCGCCTTGAACGGTGATGCCTTGCTCTCGTCCAGTGGTTCTATCCAGGGCGGTCACTTGAAGGATGCCGTTTGCATCAATGTCAAAGGAGACTGAAATTTGCGGTACGCCTCTAGGAGCTGGAGGAATGCCCATCAGCTTAAAGCGTCCGAGGGATTTGTTATCGGATGCCATTTCACGTTCACCCTGGAGAACGTGAACTTCTACTAGAGTTTGATTGTTCTCAGCAGTGGAGAAAACATCCGATCGCCGAACCGGAATTGTGGTGTTGCGTGGAATCAGTTTTTTCATCACGCCGCCAATCGTTTCTAAACCCAACGACAGCGGAGTAACGTCTAGCAGCAGAATATCTCTCACTTCCTGGGTGAGAATACCTGCCTGAATTGCCGCACCAACAGCGACTACTTCGTCAGGATTGACGTTTTGGTTGGGTTCTTTATCGACGAGCGATCGCACCAACTGTTGCACCAGCGGAATGCGCGTAGATCCGCCCACCAATACCACTTCATCAATCTGTACTGGACTTAGCCCTGCATCAGTTAGAGCTTGCTTGACGGGCAACCGCAAGCGGCTAATCAAATCACCACATAGCCCTTCAAACTGAGAGCGAGTTAAGCGGGCTTCTAAATGCTTCGGACCATCCTCGGTAGCAGCGATAAAAGGCAAGTTAATGTCAGTGACACTGACCCCAGAAAGCTCAATTTTGGCTTTTTCGGCTGCTTCCATGAGCCGTTGCAGGGATTGGCGTTCTCGCCGCAGGTCAATTCCCTCGGTTTCTAAGAACTGTTCTGCCAACCAATCCACAATCTTTTTATCGAAGTCATTGCCGCCAAGCTGAGTGTCGCCGCTAGTTGCCTTTACTTCAAATACGCCATCCCCAACTTCAAGGATAGAAACGTCGAAGGTGCCACCACCCAAATCGAATATCAGGATAGTTTGGCTCTCTTGGTTGTCTAAGCCATAAGCCAGGGAGGCGGCAGTCGGCTCATTCAGGATGCGTTTTACATCAAGTCCGGCAATTCGCCCTGCATCTCGCGTTGCCTGTCGCTGAGAGTCATTGAAATAAGCTGGAACGGTGATTACTGCACCCGTAACCGGTTCACCTAGATAACGGCTGGCTTCTTCTGCCAGTTTTCGCAGCACCATTGCCGAAATTTCTTCGGGAGCAAATTCTTTTTGGAGGCGAGGGCACTTGATTTTGACGTTGCCATACTCGTCTTTGCGAATGGTGTAGGGAACTCGCCGGGATTCTGGAGTCAGTTCGGTGTACTTGCGTCCGATATAGCGCTTTACGCCATAGAAGGTGTTTTGTGGATTTAGCACGGTTTGCCTGCGGGCCATCTGCCCGACTAGACGTTCGCCCTCTTTGCTAAAGCCAACCACAGAGGGGGTAGTTCGCATTCCTTCTGCATTGGCTATGACAACAGGCTTGCCGCCCTCCATAACGGCTACAACTGAATTGGTTGTGCCTAAGTCAATGCCGACTACTTTACCCATGCGTTGGGACTCTCCTCTCGTGATCTACGTGATCTAGTTGTTGAAGCTGTTGAACTAGCGTGATGAAATTTTATACTTTGACACTAATATTTGCTTGTCAAATCCACTTCGATTCTATCTTGCTGGGATGGCTACCTTTCAAACTAGCAGGCAAGCGATCGGAAAGATGAAATATTCCAGAAAAAACAGTTTCCAGATGAACTGGTAAAAAGCGGTGTAGGAGAGTGTGCCTGCTACATTTTTGCCCTGCTTGTCGGTCAAATCTACCTTAAAGCTCTGCCACCAGAGGGCGAACAACATCAGGAGGTGTGTACCAATCAGGAATACAGCATTTGTGGAAGGCAGAAATGCACCTACGAGGATGATGGCTATATAAGAGACGGTTAGTACCCAGCGGGCCAGGTTGAACACGGTTTGCTGTCCTAGCCGCAGGGTGAAGGTCGAAATGTTGTAGAGGCGATCGCCTTCCAGATCAGGAATATCTTTGAAAATGGCGATCGCAAACGTAAACACTAGAATAAACAGCGTCAGTGCCCAAACATCCAGCGGAACACCTTCAAGTCCTTCAAATTGTTGGCTGAAGTGCAGAAACAGCCCCAGATTAACAATTGCCCCTCGTACCGTAAAAATGCACAGTGAAGCCCAAAAAGGAAATCGCTTTAGGCGAATTGGCGGTAGGGAATAGGCAGTTCCGATCGCCAAACTCGACCACACCATCGTTGCCAAAAAACGACCTTGCCAGAGCGACAACGCTAGTGCTGCCACTCCAGTTGTCAGCACAATTGCCCAAGCTTCCCGTCGAGAAAATTCCCCTGATGCCAACGGCAGGTGAGGTTTATTCACCCGATCGATCGCCACATCTTCAAGCTGGTTTAGCCCAACGATATAGATATTGCCGCAGAGACAGGCGATCCAGGCAAAGAGAATGGGGAATAGGCGATCGCTAATCGACTCTCCCGTTTCCCATTCCCCGTTTGCCAGCGCCCAACTTACGGCATACAACCCGAAAACACTGAGGCTTGTGCCAATGACTGTATGCGGGCGGGAAAATTTCCAGAAGGCATAAAGCCAGGGGGCATGTTTTTGAACCAGGTTTGACTTTGCAGCACGATGGGAAGAAATGGAGGATTCTTGCGGAGAAATCTGGCTCATGGATGCCCAAGTGATATTCAGGCTTTATCTTAAGCAATTCGGGGATCGTTTCAAAGACCGAACCTAGCCTAGCGAGTGCCACAGAGCAAGCCAAACTTGATTAAGCCCTGCTGGTAGCCCCGCTGCATCAGTCCTAGTGAGAGCGCTGCCTGAATCGTTGTCCAACCTGAGAAAAGCAAGCCAAATAGGGCAGCAGGCGTAAAAGCAGAATCGATCACGATGTCCCAAAATGGAGCTACAGCGGTAGACCAGTCTGCTGTACGGACGTTTTGAAAGTTGAGCTGGTGGGCGATCGCCTCATATTCCGGGAGCGAAATCACATGAGGCAGGCAATACACCCGATAAATTTCTGCCAGATGCTTTTGCTCATCTTGACTCAGGGGTGAATGAGGCGGCTGAGCCGGACGGTGGCACCAGGTCGCCATTAAAAATAGTCCGCCTGGCTTTAGTACCCGATAGCATTCCTGCAAAAACTTGGTCTTGTCGGGCATGTGTTCGCCGCTTTCCAACGACCAGACTAGGTCAAACGACTCGTCAGCAAAAGGCATATTTAGCGCATCGGCAACCTGAAAGCTGGCGTTGATGCCAGCGGCGGTGGCGCGTTCGGTAGCGCGACTTGCCTGGACGGGACTGAGCGTGATGCCAGTGGCGATCGCCCCAAACTTCTCAGCCAAGTACAACGAACTGCCGCCAATGCCGCATCCCACATCCAGAATCTGCTCTGCCTGACAAACTTCCCCCCATCTCAGCAATTCCTCAATCAGGTCAATTTGCGCTTGCCGTCTCTCTTTGCGCTCATTACCCGCTGCGCCATAATAGCCGTGATGCATATGCTCACCCCAGATCTGCTCCCACAGACCCGAAGAAGCGTCATAAAATTGCTGGATTTGCTGTTGCAGAGTTGAGGTCATTAGTTGAGAGTAATCTTTATACAAGTCCTTCAACTATCTTGAACGAACTTGAACGAATTTAGCCTTTGTCAGTTACAAACTAGCCCATGACAGTTTCTAGAACAATTTGCTTGGGATTTATTACGGTTATCGCCATTGGCACTCTGCTTTTGCTCATGCCCTTCTCTACAAGTGAAGGAACGTGGAATGACCCTGTTGTTGCTCTATTTACAAGCACTTCAGCCGTTTGCGTCACTGGGCATATCGTCGTTGATACCGCAACCTATTTCTCTCCCATTGGACAATTCTTTATTCTTGCCCTAATTCAAATCGGTGGGCTGGGATATATGACCGCAACAACTTTCCTGCTTCTACTAGTGGGGCGTAGGTTTGCACTACGAGACAAAATTGCAATTCAGCAAGCTTTAGACCGACCCGGTATTCAAGGTAGTGCTCAAGTTGTCCGCTCGGTTATTGCGCTTACAGTAATCTTTGAGATTACTGGAATGCTTCTTCTTCTAATCGCTTTCTCGCGCGATTATGATTTTGGTCGTGCTTTATGGCTGTCTATTTTTCACAGTATTAGTGCTTGGAATAATGCTGGTTTTAGCTTATTTAGCGATAATTTGATTGGCTATCAATCATCACTGATAGTAAATCTGGTAATTCCAGGATTAATTATTTTTGGTGGGATTGGCTACGAGGCAATTTTTGAGATGTATCTCTGGCTACGTGACCGCTTGTTGAGGCGACCTGAAAAAATTATCATCTCTCTCAACTTCAAAGTTGCTGTTAGTACAACTATTGTACTTTTGCTGGTTGGGACAGTCGCAATTTTCTTTGCCGAGTTAAATAATCCTGAGACTCTTGGCTCTATGGATTTTGCCACCAAAATTATGGCAGCCTGGTTTCAGGCCGTAGTTCCCAGAACAGCCGGATTTAACTCGATTAATATTGGTGAAATGACGACTGCTGCGCTGTTCATCACAATTGCTTTAATGTTTATAGGAGGTAGCCCTGGCGGTACTGCTGGCGGCATGAAAACAACGACTTTACGTATTCTCACTAGCTCTACAAAAACAATTTTGCAGGGAAAGGAAGAGGTTGTTTTGTATGACCGTCAAGTGCCAATCAATCTAATTCTAAAGGCAATTGGAGTGTTGGTCGGCTCGGCTGCCACTGTGATATTAATGACAGTTTTAATTACATTTACTGATCCAGATGTAGATTTTATTCTAGTTCTATATGAAGTCGTATCAGGCTTTGCAACTGTCGGGCTTTCAACTGGAATTACGGCTGGTCTTTCGATTTTTGCTAAGCTGGTTTTAGTCGCCACAATGTACATCGGACGAGTTGGAGTTTTGCTCTTGATGTCAGCAATTTTAGGAGATCCAAACCCCACTGCGATTCGGTATCCAGAGGAAAACTTGTTGGTTGGTTAATGTTGGCGCATCTGAATCTTGATACCCTAGAAGGGTATATCTCTTGCTTGTATTAATAAACATGGGGCTTAGGATAAGTAACCCTGGAGTCAATCTGTGAATTTATCTTCTCTGAGTTTCTTTCGTAGCCTGCGTACTGTAAACAAACAGTTTGCAGTAGTTGGATTAGGGCGGTTTGGGCGAGCTGTTTGTTCTTCTCTACATCACTTAGGCTACGAGGTTTTGGGAGTTGACTTTGATGAGAAACGGGTTTCTCAAGTTTTGACTGATCAGTGGGCTGCTCATGCCATACAGTTAGATTCGACATCTCCTTCTGCCCTTAAAGAAGCTGGCATTTTTGAGTTTGATACGGTGATTGTGGCGATTGGCAATTATGTCGAGGAAAGCGTAATCACGACGATGAATTTGAAGGAAAATGGTGTACCTCATGTGGTCGCCAAGGCTTCTTCAGAAATTCATGAGAAGCTGCTGCGAAAGGTTGGAGCTGATCACGTAATTTTTCCGGAGCATGAGATGGGTTGTGCGTTGGCGCGATCGCTCACCAGACCCAGTATTCTAGATCGGTTTGAGCTTGACCCAGACCATAGCATCGTCGAGGTTGTCGTTCCCGCAGAGTTTGATGGTAGAACGATCGCTGAGTTAGAACTGCGATCGCGCTACGGGCTAAACCTGCTAGCCGTCAGTCAGGGTGAGAAGTTTGAAATCAATCCCAGTCCAGTAATGCGCCTGTATAAAGGCTCGGTCATGGTGGTGATCGGTTCCAATCGCTGTATCGATCGCTTACCCGTTTAGGGAACGCTTTACTGATAGATAACTCAGGATTGTGCGAGTATGCTAACGCTCACACCCAAAATCCTGATTCGTCTCCTATGACACGAGTAATTGGCTTAATCAGCGGCACTTCGGTTGATGGTATTGATGCAGCACTGGTAGATATCTCTGGTACAGATCTCGATTTGCAGGCAACACTAATTGCCGGAGCAACGTACCCCTACCCTGATGAGTTGCGATCGCAGATTCTCTCAGTCTGTAGCGGCAAGGCTATCTCAATGGCGGAGCTAGCAGAATTGGATGATGCGATCGCCGCTCAATTTGCCCAAGCTGCTCTCTCAATTCAGGTGAACCAACCCCAAGCAGAACTGATTGGTTCACACGGTCAGACGGTTTACCATCGCCCTGTCGATTTGGGGGCAAAAAACTCCATCTCCCTGGGCCACAGTCTGCAACTGGGAAGAGGATGCGTAATTGCCCACCTCACGGGTATCCCTACCGTGAGTAATCTTCGGGCTGCTGATATTGCGGCAGGTGGGGAAGGCGCGCCTCTAGTTTCTCGAATTGATGCCTGTTTGTTGAGCCATCCCACTGATAGTCGGTGTGTTCAAAACATCGGCGGCATTGGCAACCTGACGTATCTTCCTGCTACGCAGAAGCAAGCCGTTCTATTTGAAGGCATTCAGGGGTGGGATACAGGCCCCGGTAACACACTGTTAGATTTAGCAGTGCAGCACCTTTCAGACGGGCAGCAAACCTACGATCAGGATGGAGTATGGGCGGCAATGGGTAAACCTTGCGAGGCGCTAGTCAACCAATGGCTAGAACATCCCTATTTCCAGCAGTCGCCCCCCAAATCAACAGGACGAGAACTGTTTGGTTGGGACTATTTCAACCAATGCCTCCTGGATGCGGAACCCTATGGGCTCGGCCCTGCCGATCTGCTGGCGACTCTGACGGAATTGACCGTAGCAACGATCGCCCACAGCTACCAGACTTTTTTGCCAGAAATGCCCGACCAAGTGCTGCTTTGTGGTGGCGGCAGCCGCAATCTGTATTTGAAGCAACGGCTGCAAGCTCTACTAGGCAAAATTCCGGTCTTGACTACGGATGAAGCAGGGCTAAATGCAGATTTCAAGGAAGCGATCGCCTTTGCAGTGCTAGCATACTGGCGTAATCTTGGCATTCCTGGCAATCTACCCGGTGTAACAGGTGCAAGACATGCAACACCTTTAGGAGAACTTCACCTTGTGGCTTAAGGTTTGCGTGATAACATAAAATGCCGTTAGAGTGCCACGTAAGCGGCATTTATGCTGCACAAGGTAGGAGATAGGAATTAGATCTGTGGCTCATACCTTTTTAATGGAGGCAGGACGCTGGACCTTGCAGGGAAACTGGCTCGACCGAGATGGGTTGCCCGTTTCTGTCAAAGGAAGGATTCTAGTCGCCTGGAGCCGTGACAACTGGTACACGATGGTGACCAAGCTGATGTTTCCAGGGACCGAGCGCGAAGAAATTGCCTTTCAGTATCGCGGGCGGCTAAATGTAGGTGAGCGTCAGTACACATTTGTACTTCAGCACAGCCTTTTAGGACGAGTAGAAGGGGAAGGCTGGATTGCACCAGAGTCAATTGTGCAACGCTATTGGGTACTAGGCGATCGCCAGCGCCGTACCGGATTTGAAGCGCTTCATCAGCTTGACGACAACAAATACCGCCTCTCTAGCAGCGTCATGGCAGGTCATTACCTTACCAGCACGATGGAGGCTTCTGTCGAACGGCAGCTAGACGAGTAACTTAACGAGAACCTCAAACATCATGAACTTCCTGATGGCTTAGCATCTCGTCAGAGTAGAGAACCGTAAGCCGATAGGAGAGAGAGTGATTCCACAGATCGATAAAGTCACTCACGTAATAGGGCAGTGATTTGTCAGTAATCGAAAAGTTTGCATCATCTAAATCATAGAAGTGGAATCTTTCGATCGGTTCAAATCCTTGTGGTTCTAAAATATTGGCTCTGTAATTGCCTTTCTCATCCAAATCAGAAAAGCAATAGACCTGATAGTAATTGCCGCCTAAAATCTCACGGTATTGAACCATTACGTAGATATCGACTGGACGCAGGGGCAAACCCAGGGCGATCGCCAGTCTCTTTTGAAAGGGCAGCATGGGGCAGCGAATGCTACTGCGAATCCCGTAATAGCCAACTTTGTCAGCCTGAAGCGGATACTTTCGGTAACGTGGCTGCACATAGTTTCTCAAAAAAGTAGCAATGTCAACCCCTTCTTCTGTATAAGCTCCAATGGCGCTGATATGCAGGTCATAAGCAGGAACATTGCCAACATTATAAATTTCTAGCTTCACGCCATTCTCATGAATATCACACTGCATGTCGCAGTAAAGATGAGGAAAAGCAGAAAATTTTAGTTGTTTCTCAATTGCGTTTTTATAAAAGTTATTTTCCTGTCGAAGTTCGCGCAGAATTCTATAAGTAAACCAGGCGTAAAAACCTGTTATGACTAACAGTATTGCAATACCCGTTAAAACAAAAGGCTCCATTATTAAGTACTAGTTAAACTCCGAGAGTGTAATAAAAACGTCAGGCGTAGTCCAATCTTAAGATATATGCTTAAAGGCTGAGTGTGTGAATTTTACATCAGAACAGAAGCAATGCTCGATTCGGCAGAATTTGACCCAGCAGCCTATGTTGACCAAATGGCAATTGCCCTAGAATTGCCAATCGCTCCCGAATATCGCCCCGGAGTCATTGATAATTTCAGCAGAATTGCCGCGATCGCCCAGCTCGTTTTGGAATTTCCCTTATCTGAAGACACCGTTGCCGCGTCCACATTCCAGCCTTTTCAACCATGACATCAGATCTCGAAACGTTGGATCTCGAACAGGCGGATGCGATCGCCATTTCAACTGCGGTGCGATCGGGTGAAGTAACTGCCAAAGCAGTGGTCTCCGCAGCGCTAGAGCGAATTGCAGCTAAAGATCCACTCAATTGCTTCACGACCGTAATGGCAGATCAGGCGATCGCCAGTGCAATTCAGGTAGACGAGGCGATCGCGGCTGGTCAAGCTCCGGGCGTACTGGCAGGAGTCCCCTTTGCGGTCAAAGACCTATTTGATATTGAGGGGCTGACGACTCTGGCAGGTTCAAAGATTAACCGAGAAAATTCACCTGCGACCCGAGATGCGACTCTTGTTGCCAGACTTAAGCAAGCCGGGGCAATCCTGGTCGGCGCGCTCAACATGGATGAGTATGCCTATGGTTTTGTCACCGAAAACAGCCATTACGGGGCAACTCACAACCCTCATGATTGGAACCGGATTGCCGGTGGGTCATCAGGAGGGTCAGCCGCCGCAGTTGCAGGTGGATTGGTGCCAATCAGCCTTGGTTCTGACACCAATGGGTCGATTCGTGTGCCTGCTTCACTGTGCGGCATTTTGGGGTTAAAACCAACCTACGGTCGGTTATCACGAGCTGGAGCGTTTTTGTTTTGCAACAGCTTTGACCATGTCGGACCTTTTGCCCGGTCGGTGCGCGATATTGCGGCTGTGTTTGACTTGCTTCAAGGTGCAGATGCCCGTGACCCGGTTTGCACTACCCGCCCACCAGAATCTTGTTTGCCTCAAATCAACCAAGGTATTGATGGATTGCGAATTGCCATTGCAGATGGATACTTTGCCAAAGGTGCTGAGCCAGAAACTTTAGCCGCAGTTGAACAGGTCGCTCAGGCGCTTGGGGTCAGCCAGCAAGTCACCATTCCTGAAGCACATCGGGCCAGAGCTGCCGCTTACGTAATCACAGCTTGTGAGGGCAGCAATCTGCATTTTGCTAACCTCAAATCTCGTCCTCAAGATTTTGATCCGGCAACTCGCGATCGCTTTCTGGCAGGCACAATGATTCCTGGCAGTTGGTACGTACAGGCACAGCGATTTCGCAAGTGGTATAGCGATCGCCTTCAGGAGATCTTTCAAACCGTAGATCTAATTGTGGCTCCAACAACGCCCTGTGTTGCGCCTTTAATCGGTCAAGAGAAAATGGTTATAGATGGGGCGGAAGTTTTAACTCGTCCTAATCTAGGGTTATATACTCAGCCACTATCTTTCGTCGGTTTACCAGTCTTGTCTGTGCCCATTCAGCAAGCTAACGGCTTGCCATTAGGTGTGCAAATCATTGCTGCCCCTTACCAGGAAGCTTCAATCTTACGTGCCGCTGCCTTATTAGAAGCACAAGGAACTATAGCTGCTGTTGTTAAATAGTTGCTCAAGTATGCAGAATACACCTGAGAGTGCTTAGCTTTATATCACAACAGTGGTAATCAAATGAAGTATGAATTTGAATAGAGAAATTTACATCTCTTTGCTCCAAATCAATATTTCGAATTTGTAATATAGCAATATAGCTTTGGTTGCTTAAGCTCAGGCAAAAAATGGAAGCAGTCTTTAGGACTGCCTCCATTTTTTGCTCTAACCTGCATTGCTACAGCGATATCTCTGTTTCTATTTGCATTTCTGAGGAGTTTTGTTTACTCCCAAAGGGTCAAAAGTTTCCGTTTCACCTAGCTATCTTTATGAGATACCGACCTCTCTCAACCTATATGAATACGCAGCATAAAAGTAGCCTGGAAATTTTATATCTACTTAATTATTTCCTGCGGTAGAAGCAGGAACTTTTAGTTTGTCGATAGGATAGGCACGTTAGGTCAAGAAAAGCTTATCAACACAAAGGTTATTAAGGAGAGAATCACATGGGAATCTTAGCTTGGATTGTTTTAGGTCTGATTGCTGGAGCGTTAGCTAAATTAATTTATCCTGGACATCAAGGTGGCGGCATTTTTGCAACCATTGGTCTAGGAATCTTGGGTGCTATATTAGGCGGCTGGCTCGGTCACGCACTGTTAGGAACGGGCGGAGGCGCAGCAGCTGGAGCCTTGTCTATCCCCAGCATCGCTTTCGCGGTTGTTGGAGCAATCATCCTGATCTTCCTGTGGGGCTTGCTCACTCGCCGAACTGCGTAGTTCAGCGTACTGGAAGCTCTAAACTGCAAAGCTCAAAATATCAGTTCCAGTTTGAAACCATCCATTTAAAACTGAATAGTCTGTGAATTGCAACACGCTGCGAGGGTCAAGAATCCTCGCAGCTTTGTCTTTAAGGCCATCTCACAGATGTCCATGCAGCTCAGCTAGTTTACCGCTACAGTTTAAGTATCCTTGCGCCACTGTTGCCAAGTCGCACCAACAGCCGCTCCTGCTCCTGCAACTAACCCTACACCCATGCCTTCAATCGTCTCAGTGATAGGATCTTGGGTTAGGCAACTGTTAGTAGGCACTTCAGCGGTCAGACACTGGTTGAGTTCTGCTCGGCTAGCAGTTCCTCCCAAAATGACTCCCAGGATGCCACAAAGTGCAATTACTAGATAAGCGCGATTGATTTTTATACCCATAGATGGATGCATAGAGCGAGTGGTTGGACATTACTTGCTAATCTTGCCCATTCTAACTGTGAATTCAGCAAAGTCATCCTCAAATTCAGATAGTTTTGGCCAAGACTTGATTCAACTTTGTAGATCAGTCATGCTGCTAGTACCCTACTTGATGGCTGAAGGCGGCTAGCAGATGACGCGCAGACACATATCGACAGGAACACCTTGGGAAGCGATCGCAGGCTATTCTCGTGCTGTCCAAGTTGGTTCTCTCATCTACGTTTCGGGCACAACTGCTGTTGATACAACAGGGCAAATTCTTCACGTCGACGACGCCTATGAGCAGATGGTGTACGTCCTCAAAAAGATTGAGGCTGCCCTGAAGCAGTTAGATAGCAGCCTCCAGGATGTCGTTCGTACAAGAGTTTACGTTACTAACATGGACGACATTGAGCAGGTGACCAAAGCTCATTGCGAATTTTTTGGAAAGATTCGTCCTGCCAACACCCTGGTTGAGGTGAGCCGTCTAGCCACACCCGAAATGTTAGTTGAGGTCGAAGTAGACGCGGTTGTTCAAGAGCAAGGCTGAATTTGATGAAAACCTATGATTGGGTTGTGGTTGGGGGTGGACTCGTTGGAGCAGCGCTTAGCTATGAGCTAGCTAGCAAAAAATTCTCGGTGTTGCTGCTAGAACAGCATAGTACCCCAGAGAACGCAACTCGCTATAGCTATGGCGGTATCGCTTACTGGTCAGGTACGACACCGCTAACTCGTCAACTGTGCCAGGAGGGCATTGAAATTCACCGAAATTTATCTGCTGAGTTGGACAGTGAAACTCAGTTCAGAGAATTGGATTTGCTCTTGCCGATCGCCCAAGGAAGTGATCCCCAGAAGGTGACCGCATCGTATCGTGGTTTTGCGATTCCACCTAGCTTACTGGATGCGGAAGCGGCTTGTGACTTAGAGCCGTTGCTCAATCGGGAGGCGATCGCCGCTGCGCTTACAGTTCGGCATGGCAATGTTGCGCCTGATTTGCTAGTCAAAGCCTACACCCAAGCATTCACCAGAGTTGGAGGAACGCTAGAAATTGCTCAAGTGACTGCTCTAAAGGAGTCTCAGGGGCAAGCCACTGTAACCACCCCTGTGGAAAACTATATAGCCGCTAATGTGGCTGTTTGCACGGGTGGAATGAGTCGGAATCTGCTCAAAACTGCCCATGTTACCGTACCCTGCTATTTCACCCATGCGGAACTGATTGAAACCCCATCTGTTGATGTTAAGTTACAGGCACTGGTCATGCCTGCCGAAACCCAACGGTTTCAGATGGAGGCTGAGGCTGGCAAGTTAGAAAAGGCTCCGCTGTGGGAGCAACAAACCCAGGAGGTTGCTCCCCCGATTCTTGATCCCGGTGCGATTCAGTTTGTGGATGGCAGAATTAGGATCGGGCAAATCAGCCGCACGTTGACGGATCCTCAGGCGCAGGTTGACGCAGCTCAGAGTGAAGCGGATATTCGGGCTGCAGTTGGTCAATTTTTGCCAGCGTTAAAAGATTTACCAGGTAACTGGCATCGCTGTTTGGTTGCCTTTAGTGGCGATCGCCTGCCACTGATTGGTCCCGTTCCTGAACACAATCATTTGCATATCTTTGCTGGCTTCAGCAATCCTTTCGCAATTCTGCCACCCCTGGCAAAGCGGTTTGCTAACTGTATAACCGGGCAGCAAGATGAACTCATTGCTCAGCTTTCTCCAGGTCGATTTGCTTAAGCCCAAGTGACTTGCGATCGCTCATGTAAGACCCTGCCATAAACAGCTTCAGTTTGTTTTGCCAACTTTGCCCAGTTAAACCGCTGTGCTAAATCTTTGTAGGCATTATCAACTAGCCACTGAGCATAGTCTGGATTTTTCAGGACTGTCAGAATGCCCCAAGCCAAAGAAGCAGGATTGTTTGTCCAAGTGACGATTCCCGTTCTGGTGTGGCGAACGACTTCTGGCAGCCCACCTGTATCAGAGACGACTACCGGAACACGAGCAGCAAAACTCTCTAACGCGACAATTCCAAATGGCTCGTAGAGGCTAGGAAAAACTGCGCAGTCAGCAACTGTTTGAAACTTGTTCAGGTCATCCTCTGACATGAAGCCCGTGAAGTAGCATTTGTTTGAGATGCCCAGGTTCCAGGCTTGCTGCTTGAGGTTGTCTGTATTGCCGCCGCCAACAATCACAATTTTGACGCCACCTCCCATTGCGTGAATGACTTCAGGGGCAGCATTAAGCAGCACACTGATGCCCTTTTCATAGGTCATGCGACCCACGTAGTAGACAATTTTTTCGTCATCTCGGGCAAAGCGGCGGCGAAACTGCCAAAAATCAAAATCGGGATGTCGATGCTTCTTCTCTGGATAAATGCCGTTGTAGACAACATCGATTTTGTCCCAGGGGGTTTCTAATGCCCGTTCGACCTCACGCCGCATGTAGTCCGTGCAAACAATGACTCTCCAAGCGTTGTAGGCAAGTAGCTTTTCCTTGGTGCTGATGTAGCGCTGGATATCGTTGTGGATGCCATTGTGACGACCAAACTCTGTCGCGTGAATCGTGGCAACCAAAGGAACTTTGAAGCAGTGTTTGAGGGCGATCGCTGCATCCCCCACCAACCAGTCGTGGGCATGAATAATCTCAAACTTTCCTTCTTCTAAAAGCAATTTTCCACCCTGTTGCCCCATGCTCTGATTCATGTTGGCAACCCAATGAAAAAAGTCGTTGCTTTGGGCTACCGGAACGCGATGTACTTTAATTCCATCGACTACTTCATAATGGGGAGCCTGACCAAACTCTACGGTCAGTAAATGAATATCATGTCCTAGCTTGACCAGTTCGGGATATAGTTCAGCAACGTGGCGAGCAATGCCTCCAACGATTCGGGGCGGAAATTCCCACGCCAAAACCAAGATTCTCATCGCCCTTGCCCCCTCAGAGCCGTTACATAAGTTCTAATAGTTTTACTTACCTTATTCTCTGCGTCAGTACGGAAGACCCAGTACGGAAGACCTGGTTGAACTCTGCTAGATTCAGGAGGGGCTATCTAAGGCGGTTCAAAGTCCCTATTTGCCTGCACATTTACTGCAATACAGCCCGATCGCCTAAATCCTTGGTCTTGAGCAGCGCTGAGAAAGAGATAATCTGTAAATATAGTAAAGATAGCTACTTTGGAGAAGTACAGGGTAGAAATACACCTGGTTTCTACCGATTTGGCATTTTTGGCCCCGACTGACTGTTCTATTGTCCTGACTGTTGAGCAAGACTGCATGGAGGCATTGCCAAAACAGCCTATTAGCCCTGAAACGTCTTTGCAGCTTTTGCTGTTTGTAGACAAACGTCCTAGCTCTCATCAGAAGATCCGCCAGATCCGCCACTATCTCAAGGATTTACGAGCTAATTACGCGTTTGATTTGCAAATCATAGACGTTGGAGAGCAACCCCACATGGCTGAGCATTTCAAGCTCGTTGCGACCCCAGCGCTAATCAAGATTCATCCTGAACCCCGTCAAACTTTAGCGGGAACAAATCTTGTAGCCCAGTTAGAGCATTGGTGGATGCGATGGCAACGATCGGTAGAAGAAGCTGCAGATTTCCAATCAATTCCTGAGCAGAGCGAATCAGATGATCTAAATCCAACCAATGCATCCGAAACTTTGGACTCGGTGGCTTACTCAGCAGAGTTTATTCAGCTTTCGGATGAGATTTTTCGACTAAAGCAAGAAAAAGAAGAACTGCGGGATCAACTTCAGTTCAAAGATCGACTCATTGCGATGTTGGCCCACGATCTGCGAAATCCGCTAACCGCCGCTTCGATTGCCCTGGAAACGCTGGAGCTAGGTAATGAAGCGAAGGAGAACGGTCATGCTTCACCCCGACTAACCCCTGCCCTTACGGCTCAACTGATCAGACACGCCCGTACTCAAACGAAGGCGATCGATCGGATGATTACAGATGTGCTTCAGGCAGCAAAAGGGACAGGTGGCGAGTTTCAGATTCAGCCTCAGCAGCTAGATCTAGGGGCGCTTTGCCTGGAGGTCTTGAATTATTTGAAGGGACAGTTTCAAGCTAAATCTCAGCAGCTTACGACGGATATTCCCAGTGATTTGCCTAAAGTCTATGCTGATCGCGATCGCATTCAACAGGTATTAATCAACCTGCTAGACAATGCCAGCAAATATACGCCAACTGGCGGCTCAATCGAGCTTTCGATCTTGCATCGAACCACCCAAAAAATCCAAGTCAGCGTGTGTGATACGGGTCTAGGCATTCCGAATGAAAACTGCGAACGAATTTTTGAAGACCGGTTTCGTCTAGAGCGAGACGAGGCAAAGGATGGATATGGGATTGGTCTATCACTTTGTCAGCGAGTGATTCGAGCGCACTACGGGCAAATTTGGGTAGACTCTGTACCCAATCAGGGCAGCTGTTTTCACTTCACGTTGCCCGTTTACCGCTTTTGATTTTGTTATATCTTCAAGACTGCATATTTTGAAGTGTGTCCCGCGTACGCGGGACACACTTCAAAATATGCAGCTTATATAGAAACGGTATAGCCCTGGTAGCGGCAGTTATACCGTAGCAACGGCTATACAATAGCGAGGAATGGTGCAGACAGAGGTGCAATGGCTCGTACCCCTACGCTTAAGTTTGACCGGGGAACCCTGATTTTACATCCCCCACCCAAGGGCAAAGCCTGGGTAGATTTCGCAACGTGGGATGACCGGATTGAGCGGTTTCGCCTCCCGGCAATTCAATATCGTGATTTGATAGAAACTTTACAGGCAGAGGGTACGCCATTTACTGACCAGGCAAAGGAATTTGCGGCGATCGCCCTCACCCCCAGCCTGGAAATGGAGCCCTACCCCCACCAGCAAGAAGCTTTAGATGCCTGGGTTGCCGCAGGACGGCGGGGTGTGGTAGTTTTGCCCACGGCGGCTGGAAAAACCTACCTGGCTCAGATGGTAATGCAGGCAACGCCTCGCACAACCTTAATTACGGTGCCAACGTTAGATTTAATGCACCAGTGGTATGCTCACCTAGTTGCGGCTTTCCCAGATGCCGAGGTCGGGCTGTTAGGGGGCGGTTCTCGCGATCGCACTCCCATTCTTGTTGCCACTTATGACAGTGCCGCTATCCATGCCGAAAGCCTGGGCAATCGCTATGCCTTGCTGATTTGTGATGAGTGCCATCACCTGCCGAGCGACTTTAATCGGGTGATTGCTGAATATGCGATCGCCCCCTATCGCCTAGGTTTAACGGCGACTCCCGACCGCGCCGATGGCAGACACGCTGACCTGGATACACTGCTGGGATCAGTCATTTACTATCGCACTGCCGAAGATCTGGCAGGGAAAGCACTGGCGGATCACGAAATTATTCAGGTTAAGGTGAAACTGTCGCAGCAAGAGCGCGATCGATATGAGCATTTAATTCAAACCCGCAACACCTTTTTGCAGGACTCGAATATTTGGCTGGGCAGCGTTCAGGGTTGGCAGCGGTTTGTTCGGGCAAGCGCCCAATCGCAGGCAGGACGAAGGGCGATGCTGGCACATCGAGAAGCAAAGGCGATCGCTCTGGGTACGGAAGGCAAACTGCGAATTCTGGCAGACCTGCTGGCAGAACACCATCCCGCCCAAACGCTAATTTTTACTAACGACAACGCTACAGTTTATCGGATTTCCCAAGAGTTTCTAATTCCGGCGCTGACCCACCAAACACCCGTGAAGGAGCGCCACGAGATTTTGCAGCAGTTTCGCGAAGGCAAATATAAGACTCTGGTCGCATCTCATGTCCTAAACGAAGGGGTAGACGTGCCAGAAGCTAGCGTCGCTATTTTGCTATCGGGTACTGGATCAGCCCGCGAATACATTCAGCGCTTGGGACGAGTGCTGCGAAAGGGAAAATCGCAAAAATTTGCAAGACTTTATGAAGTGGTGGCAGAGGAAACCAGCGAAGAGAACGTTTCGCGCCGCCGTCGCTCTCAGCGTCGCCCTCCATCTCACCAACTAGAATTAGTTCCTGATGAGCCTCGTCCCGTTTACGAAATCAGTACTCGTCCCGTACCACGAGCAGCCGAAACGGCCTCAGGTTGGGGAAACTTCGCAGAGGAAGAGGATGTAATTGATTTACAGGAAGTTCCAAACGAAACTGCCGCTGAGGAAGACTAGCGCCAATAAGCCAAAGGTACGCTTGAGCCGTTGCAGAATAGGTTGGATCTGGTAGGTCACAATCAGGCGATCGCGCTTTAGCACTTCTTCTGGTTTTGTCCAGGTTTGCCCGTCGTACCAGCCCGATTCCTCATAAAAGATCGTTTCTTTTATGAGGCGATCGCGCACATAAATCCAGCCTAAGTAAAGGCGCAGCAAAGCTAGCGCTGGAAGAACGCTAGCCCCTGCTGCACCGCTCAGCCCAAATTGGAGCGGATACTTTGCCAGCGGAAAGCTGACTGCTGCAACGGGAGCCGAGAACAGCCAGCTCAAACCCCACAAAATGGCGATCGGAAGGAGATAGCTCCGCAGGTCGAGTGTTGCCCACCGAAAGAACCAGGACTCTTTGAGATCCTGGTACTCGTTAATCGGCTGCTGTTCAAAAGGAACCGGACAGACTGGAGCAGAAGACTTCATGATGATGGGCAGTCAAAACTGAAAAGCAGTTGTGCTTTTAATCTACCTGAGTCAGTGGACAGACGCACGAATGAATTAAGTTTTGCTGAAAAGTTTTAACTCGTGCTCAGCTCTCTACTTGATCGGTCATCGCTCCATTGGGTGCAAAATCGATTCGCTCTGCATGTCCCCAAAACGCCTCCAGGTTATAAAATTCGCGCTCGTCAGGCATGAAGATGTGAGCAATAACGTCACCGTAGTCCAACAACACCCAGGAACCTTCTGTCTGTCCCTCTGTTTGGGTGGGGTAGCGGTGCCACTTTTCTGAGACTTCATCCTCAATCGAACGAGCGATCGCCCTTACTTGTGCGCTAGAAAAACCTGTAGCCACTACAAAATAATCTGCCAGATAAGAAACCTCTGAAACCTTCAGCAGTACGATATCGCCTCCTTTGCGATCATCGGCAGCTTGAGCGATTGTCAGGGCTAGCTCTCGGCTAGAATCGTCAGTGACAGGCTGGTAGACGGCACCGAGATTTGCCACAGCGGGCGAAACTGGACGGGCGTTAGAGTAATTTGTCATTAAAAATTAGGTTCCTCAACTCGTTAAAACGTGAGTGGTGTTACATCAAAGGAAGTCAATAAACCGTTGCGTTTGGCTCCATAGCACTTCATCTCTGTTGACTGATTCACTGGATCGACTCCGTAAAAATGGTTGAACAGGTAAATTGTTTAAGGTTCGTCTCTATTGGGCAAATCATAGTGAAACGAAAAGGGGGATAAATCGGGAATTCTGAGGTCATTCAATCAGCACTATTACATCTATTTTGACTAAGATTCCATCTAAAAGTACAAGGGTTCATTCGATTGAAAGCTGTGGAATAGGCTCTGTGCTTGAGCTCTGTTGCTTAGATTGAGTTGGCTTAACGTTGTATAAAAACCAGTTACGAGTCAGCACTGTACGGGGATGAATTAGGCGATGTTTAGCAACCAAGTCTTGGATAGAAGCATCACAGGTCATCCAAACCGCTTGAGGCAGGTCTTGCTGGCTGATTTGCCTCAAGGCGTTGAGTTCTGATGTGTTTCCTCGCCCAGGTTCTAGACTGTCTGCCAGAAAAACAATGCAGCTCAACGGACTCATGCCTGGTTTGCCGAGCGTGTGGTTGGCGATCGCCTGCAACACTTCCTCATCCTGAATGCCAAATTGATCCCGCGCTACGATCGCCCCCACGTCTGCATGCAGTAAGTGAGGATTTGCCCGATCCACTGGATCTAACGACAAGCCTTCAGTTTGCGCCATCTGTAGCAGCTTTTGTGGCTTGAAATATTTCGCCAGGTCGTGCATCAATCCTGCCTGGGCTGCTTTATTGACATCCAATCCATGCTGTTGAGCTAGAGCGATCGCCGTTTGCTCTACTGCCAAAACGTGAATCAGTCGAGATTCAGGAACGTGGTCTGCCAGCCAATTTAGAACCTGCTGGCGTAACGCTCCAGAAAACTCTCCCATGCCAATACCTCTAGAATCTGCTGCTGAGTCCGTCAAAACCCAAAACCACAGACAACAAGACAAGACAAAACAAGAAAAACTGCCTGGGGATCAAGTTTAGACCGAATATCTCTATTCTAGATCAGGCAAATTGAGTCCTGTTTTTCCTTAACGTTAAGCAAGTTTCAAGAGCTGGAAGCTAAGGGTTGTATGCTTGTAGCCGTTTTCAGCCCTAGCTTTGCAATCAGGCGATCGATATCAAAATGCTCTTCCATCAGGTGCCGAATGCATTGCACTTTGATCGGTTCTTGCAATCTCACCTGCCCAAAAGCGCGATCAATGATTTCTACAGTCGTCAAAGTGTCGAGATCTACAGAGAGAATTGGAATTTCCAGGTCGTCAGCCCGACTAAGAATGGTTGCAGAAGGAGGTAAATGTCCGGTCAAAATTAGGCATTGTGTGGAGGTTTCCAGGGCTGCAAGTTGAATATCTGTGCGATCGCCTCCTGTCACCACTGCCATGTTTCGGGCTTTACGGAAATACTTGAGTGCCGAATTAACATTCATTGCCCCAATCGTCAGGCTCTCCACCATCAAGTCCATGCGGTCAGGACGACACAGCACTTCTGCTTTCAGTTGATGCACCAATTCCCCCACGCTGACGCTTTTTAGCAGAATGTTACGAGGTAGCACCCCTAGAACTGCAATTCCTTGATCTTCTAAAAATGGTTGAATCTTAGTCTGTACAATTTCTAGCTGGTCAGCAGCAACGTCGTTAATCAGGGTACCAATGAGGCGATCGCCCAACCGATCTTTGGCTGCAATCAAAGCATCTACCGCCAGCATCGAGTTAAACCGAACCACCAAAACAACAGCCGCATCCATTGTCTGAGCAATTTGAGGTAACGATAGATCAAATAGCCTGCCTTCTTCGAGAGTTCCTGGTCCCTCCAGCAACACCAAATCTTCTCCCTGACACTGAGAATATCGTTGCAATATCGGCTGGTAGTCGATCGTGTCTTCTGCACAAACTCTTTTAGCAATTGTGACTTCGTCTAGTGTAAGCAGAGTTGAGCAAAGGCGATTTTCCGGCAAATTCAGCGTTTGGCTGATGAACCGGACATCTTCATCCATTGAATCGGTTTGAGATTCACTTAAGCAGGTTCCCAGCGGTTTACCGTAGGCAACATCCAGTCCTTTGCTTTGAAGTCCATAAGCCAGTCCTAAAATTGTGGCTGACTTGCCGCTATAAGCCTCTGTTGAACCAACTAGTAAAAATTTTGTGGACTTTGGCACGCCCTCGCTCCTCTAAAAACCTATTCAAATTCAGACTTTTGTGATCCCATTCTAAGTGGCAGTTTTGTTTGCTCCATTCTATTTGCTCTAAACTAGCTGCCCACAGAAGGGACTTCAAGCTATTACATCACAAGAAGTTAGTGCTTGTTTCATAAGTTCCACAATTTTTGAGGGTGAGAAGTCCGACGATGTCGTGCCTCTCACCCTCAAAATCAAGATTTTACTGAATTTGCGATCGCTAATCGTCTAAGCGCAACAGCTTACGGTAGAAGGACTGTGAAAAGTCTGCTAAGCGAGAACGCTTGAAATTAATGATGACATCAATTAAAAAATCGACAAACTCAAAGTTTGCTAGGGTCAACTCGTAGCTCAACTCTGCATTACCGTCAAACTGCATTCGACAACGTGTTAAATCAGCAGGCAGAGACGAGACATTCCAACTGACTACAAACGGAATACTTTCACCGCCTTCTATTTTGCGTGATCCCTCTAAGCTCCCTCTTTGATAGAGGCTGATCGCTAGAGGCAACGCACCTCGCTTGTTGCCCTGGTAGTAAGGCATATACACATTGACATCACGGGGATTAGCAGGCTGAAGTTGCTCGATAGACATGCTCAAATCTTCCTGAGTTTTCGTTGATTGGGAAGCTCAATCGCTTGGGAAGTCTAACCGTAGCTCTAACGCGAGAGCTGAGAGACTGATCAGAATACAGCATTTTGGACACCACATCCTCACCAGAATTCCCTCAAACATGGGCTTCCTTTCGCCTCAAGGGGTAAAATTCATCGGACTCAAGGGAAATTTATCAAGAATTGAGGAAATTTTATTTCTTGCCGAGATGAGACTGATAGCATGTCCTGTTGTACAGGATCTTCAATTTACTCGTCCAGAAAAGATTGTACGTAGAAGTACGAGAATTTACAAACTTTTAAGTAACTGTGGCGAAACTATGGCAATTAGAAGAGGTAGAAGTGCTGCTGGGGGATTCCTGAGAGATTTTCGGGAATTTGCTCTGAAAGGGAATGTGATGGATTTGGCGATCGCGGTGATCATCGGTGGCGCGTTTGGAAAGATAGTCACATCGTTTGTGCAAGATTTAGTCATGCCAATCGTCAGTCTCTTTATCCCTGGCGGAAACTGGAGAACCGCTAGAATTGTTTTAGTGCCTGGTACTCCTGAAGTAGAAGGATCTGAAAAAGCAATTCTGATTGGCAGTTTTCTAGGCTCGGTTGTTGACTTTGTCATCATTGCTTTTGTGATTTATCTAGTGATTCGCGCTCTAGCACGATTTAAGCGGCAGGAGGAAGTTGCTGAGGCTGAGACGGCTCCGGTTGATCCCATCGTGGTGTCTCAAGAAAGACTAACCACTGCGCTGGATCGGCTCACGCAGACGCTGGACTCTCGCAGCTAGTTTTTAATAGTTGGATGAATGGGTGAGTACGGTTTGGCAGCATCCCTACAGATAGTGGTAGTTGGCGGCGGCGCAGCAGGTTTTTTTGGAGCGATCGCTGCCGCTGAAGCCCACCCCCATGCTCACGTAACGCTGCTAGAGGCCAGTCGTAAAACGCTCACCAAAGTTCGCATTTCTGGAGGTGGGCGGTGTAACGTTACCCATGCCTGCTTTGATCCCGCATTACTAGTGCAGTATTATCCTAGGGGCGGTAAAGCCCTACGGGGTGCGTTTAGCCGCTTTCAGCCACGCCATACCGTAGATTGGTTCGCCAAACGGGGGGTCAAGCTTAAAACTGAATCAGATGGGCGAATGTTTCCAGTAACAGACGATTCTGCTACGGTCGTAGACTGCTTAACTCAAGCGGCTCGCCAGTCTGGGGTAGAAATCTACACAGGCGTCTCTACTGTTGCTGTTACACGCTCTGAGACGGGGTTTGAGCTGGAATTAAAATCAGGTGAAAGATTACACAGCGATCGCCTCCTCCTGACAACAGGCAGCAATCCCCAAGGCTATCAGCTTGCAAAGGCTTTAGGGCATAAAATCGAATCTCCAGTCCCTTCTCTCTTTACCTTCAACATTCCTGATCCCCACCTGCGAGAACTGGCAGGCGTATCCGTCGAGCCTGTCCAGACAAAGCTACTGATCCCAGACAGCAAACCCCTAGAGCAAAGCGGAGCGCTCTTAATCACCCACTGGGGATTGAGCGGTCCCGCCGTACTAAAACTTTCTGCCTGGGGAGCAAGAGCTTTGTACGAACATCAATATCAGGCAACTCTTCAGGTCAACTGGCTACCGCAACACAATCCTGATCAGTTGCGCCAAGAATTATTGAAAGCTAAGGCAGAGCAACCTCGACGGGCGATCGCCTCCAACTGTCCTCTTCCTCTTCCCCGGCGGCTATGGCAGTATCTCACTGCAACTGTAGACATTGCGCCTGATGCTCGATGGACAGACCTGTCAAAAAAATCGCTCAACCAGCTTATTCAAGAACTAACTCAAAATCGCTACCTAATTCGGGGAAAGGGCGTCTTTAAAGAAGAATTTGTCACTTGTGGAGGAATTCGCCTCAAGGACGTAGACTTCAAGACGATGGAAAGCCGCTGTTGCCCGGGGCTTTACTTTGCTGGAGAAATACTAGATATTGACGGTGTCACCGGAGGGTTCAATTTTCAAAGCGCTTGGACAACCGCCTGGATTGCAGGTCAGGCGATCGGAGATTAATAATCGGACATTAACAAATAGATCCCTGAAGCTTGGATTGATTGAAAAGCTGTTGTAAGGTATACAAAACCGTTTAATGTCTCTGAAGTTGACCTAATTCAGCAGCCATGTCTGAAAAAACAGCTCAAGTTTGCCCTGTCTGCGGAGTGAAAATAGTGCCAGCCGTTGGCGGAGACAGAGTGCTATTTTCTTCAGGTTCACCAGGCAGTAGAGCAACTTTATGGGCTAGAGTCTGTCAGTATGCCCGTAAACCTGGCTGTATCAACAAAAATCAGGATACGATCGGGGAAATTAAGCCTGGAGACTACTACCAATCTGAACCTTGATCTGAGGCGAAACGCAGAACAAATGGGCGATCGCTTCTGATTCCCATTCCTTAGAGTGAGTAGTGGCTTGCATTTTTCTATGAACAGCAGGCTTACTATAACTATATGCAAAAAGTACTCTTTACCGATAGAGAATCCGTTCAAGGTCGCGCCATATTTGTAGGCGAACGTTTAGAGCTAAAAGCTTTAGAGAACACCGACTCTCTCGCAACCGTCCCTCTAGTCGTAACTGCCGGGGATCACGGCTGTGCAGCTTTGTTCCGCTACGGAGCGGTTGTGTTATTTGGGCTTGACCCTCTTGAAGAAGCTTTCTTCCTCACGCAGCTTCAACCCTTTATCATTGAGCCCTTCTCCTCTCCCGAAACCGAAGAAGCTACCCTTCAACTAGAGCAGGTTGGAGCCGAACGGGTAGAAAATGGAATGATTTGGCTACAAGAATTTGGGATTGAACGGCTGCAAATTGTCGCTGACATCTTGGCTAAAAGCGTTGTGTTAGCTCAGTATGAAGTCGGCACCGCTAGCGTCTTTGACCAGATTGAACCTTTTGCTGAAAGCCTACAACGTACAACCCGAAACGAACGCTGGGGCAAAGAACTACTCAGGCAACTGGGTAGAACTCTCTCTATTCAACACAAAATTGTTGGTCGCGTCGAAATTATTGATAAGCCAGAACTGCTTTGGGATGCACCAGAGTTAGAGCGCCTCTATCTACGTTTAGAGAATGAATACGAGATTCGAGAACGCCATTTAGCCCTAGAGCGAAAGCTAGAGCTAATTTCTCGAACCGCAGAAACCGTACTAGATTTACTCCAACACAACACTGGACTTCGAGTGGAATGGTATGTCGTAGTCCTGATCGTCGTAGAAATTCTGCTGTCGCTCTATGATTTGTTCTTTCAGATTTAATAGCGTCGCAAATCAGCGCTCAAATTTCTTCACACCCCAAAGAATTAAAAAGGTCATTCCTGCCCCTAACAGCCCAAGCTGCCACAACCCACAGCCCATTACCACTCCTAAAGAAGCTGAAACCCAAATGGCAGCAGCAGAAGTCAACCCTTTAACCCTAATTTGATCTGAGTCAGAGCGAGTCGTTGAGAAAATTTCTCCGGCCCCCAAGAATCCTATTCCAGCAATCACCCCTTGCATTACTCGACTAAGAACGTCAGCACTTTGCTCAACGGCTCCTGTCTGAATGCTTGTCAGCACAAACATAGCAGAGCCAAAGCTCACTAGCATATGAGTCCTTAAACCAGCAGGTTTTTCGGCAGCTTCTCGTTCCCACCCAATTAGAGCACCCGCAAATATGGCTAGACCCAGCCTGAGCACAATTCCTGCTCCATCGGCTGGAAGTAATAAGTTAGTTTCTGAAAGTCCCACAATTTCGTATCAAATTTATCAATGTTCAGTAGATAAATTGTAAGTGAAGCATTAAGCTTTGGTTAAGGGATCACTAACGAATATTTAATAGCCACTTAGGATAGGCGTAGGAGTGATGCAAATCTAGAGTTGGTGCTAGCGGATTGCTAATCTGCTCAACAACAACTTGAAGCTGGTTGAATTGCTGACTGGGATCACCAAATGCCTCAAATGCCAGACTCCACCAAGCTGCATCTTGTACTTTCAATTCTGTTAATTCAACCCTACAGCCTTGCTCAGGCTGTTGCTCAAAGGAAATTGCTTTTGGAGGCTGAGCCGGAAAGGTTTGATATTGCTGTTGCGATCGCACCTTCTCGACGCTAATCCAGGTCGCCTCTGCCTCTACATCGGCTAAATCTAGGTATTCAGAAGAATCTTGCAAGCTCCACTTCTGCCAAACCTCGACCTGACCAGCCCAGCGATCCCCAACCTGTAAAGTTCTAAGTTGCTTGAGTCGAAGTTTTAGCTCCAGGCTCCCATGCCGCAACTTTAAGTTGAGGTATTCACACTTGGGCAGTTGCAAGTATTGATCTTCACGAACCTCAATTGGCGCTATAGCCTGATCCCAGGTGGCTTGGAACCAATTTCTGACCGCTGTGGGTAAAGAACCAGGGTAGAACCAGCGCATCTCCGTTGTTATCATCTACTCGCCATCATCGAAAGTGAGGCGAACTCACAGCTAGGCTAAACCTATCGTAAGTAGGGGGAGCTAGGTTAAGAAGGTTGAGCGATCGCCGGACGGTACTCAGAGGGGGCAATCTGATACTTAACAAGGTTAGCTAGCTCTTGAAGTTGGCTGATCGCTTCAGCACCTTCTAGCTTCATGAGCTCCCGATCATCCCGCATCTCAGTCCAAGTGATCCCATAGTCAGATACTAGGAATCGAATCAAATGATCGTTGCCTAAGCTAACCATGAAAGAAGCACTATTCATTTGCCCACCACAGGTGTAGCAGGAAGCCAAATAACCCCGTCGCTCAAGCACAATCGCAAGAGCTTGAAGATTCATGACCAAATCCTTGACAAATTGTCGATGCTGCTCTGCAAGTCTTAGAAACACGTTGAACCTCCTGTCACCTACACCACACTTAATTTTAAGGCTTTTTAAGATTTTTTTAAGATTTCGATCCTACGGACTCATAGCCAATGATGAATTCCGTACAAGAATTAAAAGAACCGGAATAAACAGATATTGAAAGAATCAGTCTACTCTTACATTTGTGCTATCTTAGCCTACCTAACCCTTTGAACTCATAAAGTATCGGGTAGAACAACGAACCCAACATCTATACAAAGACTTAGGTCGTTTAACCTGATAGCCCTCTTATACACTAGCTTTCATTTCGTGCTCTGCCTACCCCCTTAATCAGGGCTTCAATTTTGAGCACCATTTGAGTCGGTTATCCCTCGTAACAGAAAAGTAAATCTATAATAACGAGCCAGTGTAATAGGAACGGTGTGAGGGACAACTATTCCTATGAGCTGAAACTTGCATAAACTGCAACAGTAATAACTACTTTTTCAGCGCTACTAATTCCAGAATAAAAACATAGCAATTTTGTTTCAGCTAAAGCGGGGTTAAGTACTACTAGTTCTGATTGGCTTAATTTTGAGGCGCTAGTTTCTGAAGCAAGATGGAGCCCCAGCCTTATTGGTAAAGACTGATGAATTAGGTTCCACAAACACTTCTCCAATATTTCTGGATGAAACAGTAGGCAAATCGCCAACCTCAAAAAGTCCAGGAGCACCCAAGCTATTGTTGTCTAAGCGGATGCCAGTTGCACTGGTATTATCGTTGAGGACAACACATACGTCTGTGGTACTTGAGCTAGCAGTAACTTCCACTTCTGGATTGCCGCCAGTTGTGTTGTCTGACAAACTATTTTCTTGAATATCAGTAATTAATGTTGCAGAGTCATTAGTGGTTAGGACAATGCCTTGATCTCCGTTACCCGATATGACGTTGTTGCTGATCCCCAAAGAACTGTTGGCAGCATCAGTAACGTATTCCTGAAAGCTGAGATTATTGGCTACTCCACGAATTCCAGCGCCTCCGTTACCCTGAATCACATTGGCATCAATTGCTAGTTCTTGGGCAGCAACTTCGTTACTTTCAATGGAAATACCGTCTCCACCATTGTTGATGATTTGATTTCTACGAATAAATACTTCTTGAGCTGCTGTAGAAAATCCATTAGGTGTACCCGACTGTGTGCGAATTCCATCTCCTCCATTGCCTCTGACGGTGCTATTTTCTAGGATGAGCTCTTGAGAGCCTATGTTAGTTGCCTGAATCAGCAGCCCCTCTGCACCGCTGTTCAAGATATTGCCATCTCTAAATGAAATTTGCTGATTCCCCGAATTGCTAGCTGTCGCAAGCAGTGCTTGTTCTCCGCTATTACGCAAATTCGTGTCCGTAATGTTAACGATTTGCTGTGGATCAAATCCTTGAGTTAAATTTCCCAGTGCTGAAGTTTCAATAGCAACCCGATTATCTACAATTTGATGGCTTTGGATGGTGGCTTCCACATCACCATCAGTTGAGTTCCGAATCAGAATTCCTTGTCCTGAACCAGCGCCTCCCCGTGATCCGGTAATGCTGTTATTAAACAAGACAACACTTCCTGTCACCTCATTTAGGAAAATGCCTCGCTCTCCTGCGTTCGTTATTGCATTGTCCCGAATTTCAATATTCTCGGCTTGGTTGCTGATAACAGCATTGCCTCTGGCGTTCGCAATTCTAAAACCTGATAGTACGGTGCGATCGCTCATCGCAACTAAATCGGTTGCTCCAGCATCTTGAATTCGTGGAAAGTTACCATCTCCTGAAAATGGCAGATGCACTAAAATGCCATCCTCATAATTCACGACAGGAGAAAAAGGTAACCGGGCAGGAGCTTCTGGGAAACCCGGAAAGGGTAAGCCAGCCAATAACTGAACTGGACCTTGAGAAAGTACCCGAACCCGATCTGGAATCGTAAACGCCGGAATATCTGGATTGTTCCCTCCATTGATGTACACAATGTTGTTTCCATCCGAGAGAGTATCCTCTAATGCTTCCTCAACCGTGCCAAATGGATTCTCAAAAGTCCCATCTCCTTGAGCTTGCTGCCCTAATGTCACATGCACAAATCGATAGGGTTGCTCCTCTTCAGGATTCATCAATGGCTCGGTGAACTCATCAACGATTGTTTCTGATTCTTGTTGAGCATCAATGGGAATGTTAGGAAGGCGAACGATCGTTTCACCCAGCCGTGCTGGGACATCTTCCACTTCAGTGATTGGACCCCTGGGGCGAACCCTGGGCCAGGTCAAGCCGGTAGAGAGAACAATATTGGTGCCAAAAATATCATCATTCTGCAGTGCAAGACCCAACGTGAAATTTTGAGTGGGTCTTGCTTCCAAGCGCAAACGCCATCCTAATGTGCTGTCTGTACTTATAGCGTCATAGAAATATACTCCCCCAAAGGCGCGCAGGTCATCGTTGCCCTCGTCCCACTCTGCCAATTTCACCCCTGCCTCAGCATCCAGCCCAAACAGTGCTGCTTCATACAGACGGTTAATTTGTTGTTCACGGCGGCTTGATAATACGAGAAGATTTTCCTCAAACCCGCTTGAAATATCAAATCCTGTGTCGAAGCGCCGTTCATCCGCCAATTGACGAGAGCTTCCCAGCGGAAGATAACCATTGATACGAAAATCCCAAGTTTCACCTAGACTCTCCAACCCTAATCCCAGTTGATGAAAGGTGTTGTTATGAGTTTCACGACTATCGAATGCTACATAGCTACCAAAGATGCGATCGCGGGATTGTGAGTAAAACCGATGCCCTAGCAATAAACTACCGCCGATATTGCCGTCATTATCTAGCAGAAGCTGAGGAACAAAAAAGGTGATATTTTGCCCCGGATCTTGTCTGAGCGGAATGAATCCCTCAAATTGAGTCACTCCGTCAAAACCTCCACCCGATGTCGAATGTTCAACCCCTAATCGAGATGGGATAACCAAATCTACAGCAGAGCCTGTTTCACTCAGAGGGGCACTTTCGGGTTCAGAGATATCTGTTTCTGGAGTCTGGGCGATCGCTGGAAATGAAACAGCAATGGAGGCTAGAAGTCCTGTGAGAAACAGATAGTCTGTGAGTGTCATGACTGTGTATTTGCAGTAGATGGAGTTCGCTTAGGAGGTAGGGAATGAGTAATAACGAATATCACTCATTTCCTGAGTGTTCCCAGCGCAATTAAACCTATACCAGAACGAATGCAGTTCGACGAACATGGATAAATTTGTCACTTGCGCTATAAACTCGCCTTAAACCTAGACAGAAAGGGAAGGAGGACTTTAGTTCTTCCTTCCTTTCTATCTAATTTGTATGGTCTACACCTGTATGGTGCTACACATACTTGGAACTCGTTCTTGTATGAAATTCTCGCGATACAGGAACTTTCACATAAACGCCTTGCCAAGGCGTGTAGCGCTAGAAAACGGTTTAGAAGATGAAATGTCTTTGAGAGAGTGTACTTGCGTTGACATCCTCAAGCACTGCAACAGTCTTAAGGCTGCCGTTGATGTTGGCTTTCAGTAAAGTATCGTCACCTTTCTGAGTAAACCGAAGATCACGCATGGATTGAATGCCTTGGATTGGTCGGAAGTTAATCCGATCTTTGACAATTTCAAAATCGGTGATGACATCACCAAAATCGCCGACGGAGGTATAGATAAACTGATCACGACCTTGTCCACCTGTCAGGGTATCTTTACCCACTCCACCTGTCAGCAGATCATCACCACGACCACCTCTCAAGGTATCGTTATCAAGTCCACCATGGAGGCGATCGCGCCCATCTCCACCATCTAAGGTATCTTGACCCGCTTCTCCATAGATGCGATCGTTGCCGAGCCCACCGTTGAGGATATCATTCTCTGTTCCACCGAGCATCAAGTCCTGACCGCTACCACCATTGAGAATATCCTTTCCTGTACCTGCTCTCATATCATCATTGCCACTACCGCCATTGAGGATGTCATTGCCATCATCTCCACGCATGACATCCCTGCTACTACCACCATTAATAATGTCGTTACCACCAAGTCCTCGAAGAATGTCAATATCGCTAAAGCCGTTGAGAATGTCGTCTCCATTAGTCCCAATAACGATATCTGGACCAGACGAACCGTTGTTGGGAGTAGGTCCTGGAGGTGGGGAAACTTGAATGCTGACGGTTGCAGTTTCGTTTACTCCTCCAGATCTCACAGTGTAGGTAAAACGATCCGTGCCTACGAAACTTGTATTGGGAGTGTAGGTGAGAGTGCCATCTGGGTTAATGCTAACAGTTCCATTTCTACCTTGGGTGATGCTTTGGATTTGTGCATTGCTGTTTTCGAAACTATCGTTTCCTAAAGCATTGATAACGACAGGCTTTCCTTTCTGAGTAACTCCACTATCGCCAGCTACGTCAGCAACTGGCTTGACCAGGATAGTGGCGATCGCCGTTACTGCATCTCCATTCGTATCTGTTACCTGGTATGTGAAGGCATCAGTGCCATTGAAGTCAGAGTTCGGTGTGTAGATGAAAGTGCCGTCAGAATTAAAACTGAGAATTCCGTTGCTAGGCACATTCGTTACGGTATAGGTAGCTGGTTCATCTCCCATATCTACATCGGCGACACTACCACTCACTAAAACATCTTCACTGGTTGTGAATGCATCATTAGCGGGATCAGGAACTGCATCCACTGCAATATTAACGGTGGCAGTTTCAATGACACCGCTGGAGGTAACGGTGTAGGTAAAGCTATCGCGGCCGTTAAAATTCAGATTGGGGGTATAGGTAACAGTACCATCAGGGTTGATGTCCACGTTACCATTACTACCATTGGTGACACTTGTGACTGTGGCTCCTGATGCAAAGCTGTCGTTAGTAAGGACAGGGATGACAACTGGAGTATCCTCGTCGGTGCTATTGTTGTCGCTGATGATATCTGCAACAGGATTGACTATGACATTAACCGTTGCAGTTTCAGTGTCACCTGTCACGGTTGTGGCGGTGTAGGTAAAGCTGTCATTGCCGCTGAAGTCAGGTTTAGGCGTATAGGTGACAGTGCCATCAGAGTTAATTACAACTGTGCCGTTGCTGCCGTTGGTGGCTGCGGTTACCGTTGTCCCTGATGCAAAGGTATCATTGCCCAGTACGGGAATGGTGATTGGAGTATCTTCGTTAGTGCTGCTGCTGTCGTTGATGCTGTCTACAGCAGGATTGACTGTGACATTGACAGTTGCAGTTTCAGTGTTACCTGCTACGGTTGTGACGGTGTAAGTGAAGCTATCGTTGCCATTGAAGTCAAGTTTAGGCGTATAGGTGACAGTACCATCAGGATTGATGACCACACTGCCGTTGCTACCGTTGGTGACGCTCGTGACCGTGGCTCCTGATGCAAAGCTATCGTTGTCCAGTACGGGAATGATGACGGAAGTGCCTTCGTTAGTAGTGCTGCTGTCGTTGAGGACATCTACAGCAGGGTTGATTGTGACGTTAACAGTTGCAGTTTCAGTCACACCACTCGAAGAAACGGTATAGGTGAAGCTGTCGTTGCCGTTGAAGTCACGCTTAGGCGTATAGGTGACAATGCCATCAGAGTTAATTACAACTGTGCCGTTGCTGCCGTTGGTGACTGCGGTTACGGTTGCTCCTGATGCAAAGCTGTCGTTATCAAGAATAGGAATTGTGACCGAAGTGTCTTCGTTAGTAATGCTGCTGTCGTTGAGGATATCTACAGCAGGATTGATTGTGACGTTAACAGTTGCAGTTTCAGTCACGCCACCCGAGGAAACGGTGTAGGTGAAGCTATCGTTGCCGTTGAAGTCAGGTTTAGGAGTGTAGGTGACAGTACCATCAGAGTTAATTACAACCGTGCCGTTGCTGCCGTTGGTGACACTTGTGACTGTTGCTCCTGATGTAAAGCTATCGTTGCCTAGCAACGAAATCTTAATCGGAGTATCCTCGTCGGTGCTGCTGCTGTCGTTGAGGATATCTACAGCAGGATTGACTGTGACGTTAACAGTTGCAGTTTCAGTCACACCACCTGAGGAAACGGTGTAGGTAAAGCTATCGTTGCCGTTGAAGTCAGGTTTAGGAGTGTAAGTGACAGTGCCATCTGGGTTGATGACCACACTGCCGTTGCTGCTGTTGGTGACACTTGTGACTGTGGCTCCTGATACAAAGCTGTCATTGCCTAGTACCGGAATAGTGACTGGAGTGTCTTCGTCAGTAGTGCTGCTGTCATTGAGGATATCTGTGGCAGGATTGACCGTGACGTTAACAGTTGCAGTTTCAGTCACACCACCCGAGGAAACGGTGTAGGTAAAGCTATCGTTGCCGTTGAAGTCAGGTTTAGGAGTGTAGGTAACAGTGCTATCTGGGTTGATGACTACACTGCCGTTGCTGCCGTTAGTGACTGCGGTTACGGTTGCTCCTGATGCAAAGCTGTCGTTATCAAGAACAGAAATTGTGACCGAAGTATCTTCGTTAATAGCGCTGCTGTTGTTGAGGATATCTACAGCAGGATTGACTGTGACATTGACAGTTACAGTTTCAGTGTTACCTGCTACGGTTGTGACGGTGTAAGTAAAGCTATCGTTGCCGTTGAAGTCAGGTTTAGGAGTGTAAGTGACAGTGCCATCGGGATTGATGACCACACTGCCGTTGCTGCCGTTGGTGACTGCGGTTACCGTTGCTCCTGATGCAAAGCTGTCGTTATCAAGAACAGAAATTGTGACTGGAGTATCCTCGTCGGTGCTGCTGCTGTCGTTGAGGATGTCTGCAACAGGACTGACTATGACATTAACAGTTGCAGTTTCAGTCACACCACCCGAGGAAACGGTGTAGGTAAAGCTATCGTTGCCGTTGAAGTCAGGTTTAGGAGTGTAAGTGACAGTGCCATCTGGGTTGATGACCACACTGCCGTTGCTGCTGTTGGTGACACTTGTGACTGTGGCTCCTGATGCAAAGCTGTCATTGCCCAGTACCGGAATCTTAACTGGAGTATCTTCGTTAGTAGTGCTGCTGTCATTGAGGATGTCTGTGACAAGATTAACCGTGATAGTGGCGATCGCTGTTCCGACATCCCCATTTGCATCCGTTACCTGATAAGTGAAGGTATCGGTACCATTGAAATCCGGATTCGGTGTGTAGGTAAAGCTGCCGTCTAGATTGAAGTTAAGAGCCCCGTGATTAGGTGCGCCTGTTATCACATAGGTGGCTGGTCCATCACCTGCATCAGGATCAGCGACACTACCACTCAAAAGAGTATCTTCACTGGTGCTAAACGTATCGTTAACGGGGTCAGGAACCGCATCCACGGTAACATTGACAGTTGTAGTTTCGGTCATACCTCCGGAGATAACGGTGTATGTGAAGCTGTCAGCCCCAAAGAAATTGGGCTTAGGCGTATAGGTGACAGTACCATTAGAGTTAATTACTACATTGCCATTGCTACCGTTGGTGGCACTTGTAACGGTTGCTCCTAATGCAAAGGTGTCATTGTCCAGCACGGCAATTGTGACTGGAGTATCTTCGTTAGTGCTGCTGCTGTCGTTGAGGATGTCTGCTACTGGATTAACCGTGATGGTGGCGATCGCCGTTCCGATATCTCCATTTGCATCCGTTACCCGATAAGTAAAGCTATCGGAACCGTTGTAATCGGGGCTAGGTGTGTACGTGAAACTGCCGTTCGGGTTAAAGTTGAGGACACCGTGGCTAGGAGCGCTGCTTACTGCATAGGTAGCTGGGCCATCCCCGATATCTGCATCAGCAACGCTAGCGCTTAGTAGTGTATCTTCATTGGTACTGAACGCGTCGTTGACTGGATCAGGCAAAGCATTGATGGTAATTGTGCTAGTGACAGGTGTACTAGTTGCAGCGCCAGCACCATCGGAATTAGCATCTGTAACTTGCCAACTGACAGTACGAGTGTTTGTTGTTTGAGTCGGAGTTTCACTGGTGTTGAGATAGGTCACTGAACGCATAACCTGCTGGTAACGCGCCAATGTATCTGTACCAGAGAGCGTTAAGACACCTGTGTTGCTGTTGTAACTTGCTGTGATGTTAGTGCCACCAGTAACGGCAGCCAACACATCTCCTGTAGTGAAGCCATTGCTGATGGTGACGGTTGCTGACCTGATTTGGGTGTCATCTACGTCAGCCACGGTCACAGTATTGTCAACTACTCGGGCTGTTTGGTTTTCGGTGTAAGCTAGCGTTGCCCCAGTGCTAATTACTGGAGCATCACTAAGGGGAGTGATGTTGACTATCACTGTTCCGGTGGCAGCCAATGCTCCACCACTGCCTTGGGCACCTGTGTTGTCGTCATTGAGGGTATAGGCGATCGCTACCGAAGAGGGTGGATCTTCACTTATATTGCGGTAGGTAACTTGCTGAAGGGCGCTATTGACTAGGACAGTAGTCGCATTGGCATTAAAAGTTAGAACAAGAGTGCCACCGCTGTTTGCCGTAACTGTACCAATGGTGACTCCGTTTACCACGAAGCTAGACCCTTGAGCCAACGTGCCGAGCGTACCACTATTACCAAATGCATCCTGACTGTTGCCCCCTCCTTGACGATGCAAGGTTAGGCTAGCACCGTTCCAGTTATCTAGTCCTCCAAGTTCTATATCATTGGCGATCGCATCTGCATCTAAAATCACCGCCGTACCGTTTTCGGTGAACGAAACAGAACCACCGAGATTATTAAACGTGGGCGCATCATTAACCGGGTTGATGCTGCTGGTTAATGGCACAGTGCTGGCGCTATAGCGGGTTGTACCTCCAATTGCGCCACCTCCACTTAGGTTAACGATCGTTCCAGTTGTCACAGTTCCAGTGGAACTGTCAATTAAATGCACGTTGAGTGCAGGAACCGCACCATTATAGTTAGCAGCTGGAACGAATCGAAGTTTATCTGAAGCTGATACTATCAAAGCATTTGTTGCACTGGGATTACCTACAGCTTGCCAAGTTGTGCCATTGAAGTATTGCCAGATACCTTCAGTTGTTACTGCGTTACCGACGATCGCTACCCCTACCAGAGTATTGGCAGTAGAGCCGTTCGTAACTTGGTCGGTAATATCACTAAATTTGGTAGTAAACAGGTTGGTGATGGTATCTCCGGCTGGAGATGCCGCATCTTCATTAACAGCCGCTAAGGTAGACGATCCAGTGGCGATCGGAGCATCATTCACTGCTGTGACACTGGTGGTCAAGCTGATTGCATTATTGCTGTTGCTATAGGGAGTTGTACCGCCACCAGATCCAACATTGACTATATTCCCTGATGCAACAGATCCTTGAGAATCATCAATTAAGCGAACAGATAGATTTCCAACTGCTCCGTTGTAGTTTGCCTTAGGAAGGAATCGCAAATAGGAGTTTGCCACTACCACAAGAGCCTCAGTTGTAGATACTCCAGTTCCAACGTTGTTCCAAGTGGTGCCATCTGTTGACCATTGCCATCTACCTTGAGTGCCTGATGTAGCCAAATTATTAGTGATTGCAATTCCAGCAAAGTTGTTTGCGGAAGATCCCCCTGCGACCTGATCAACGTTGTCAACAAACTTGCTGCCAAATAGGGATGAGACTAAAGTACCAGTCAGTGCTGCATCTTCAGGGACAGTACCAAAGGGAACGGAACTGCCGATGGTTCGAGTGGGAGCATCGTTGATTGGATTGATAGTGATGTTGACCGTTTCGCTGTCAGTTTTCGCTCCTCCTGCGCCAGTATTGCCCAGGTCATTCACCAGGATACTCAACGCATCAGAACCATTGACATTAGCAGTGCTTTGATAGGTCAGTGTAGATAGAGCCGTGTTGAGTGCGGCTTTGGTTCCGGTCACGGTCACGCTCGCACTGCCGTTGGTGCCATTAGTGAAGGTTAGTCCCGTAATTGTGCCGAATGCCAGAGTTCCCTTACCGACTGTCAGAGTCATACTTAGGGTTTTGCCAAAATCATCCGGGTCAGCTAAGGAAATGAGATTTGTCCCTGTAAAGCTAAATGATTGATCTTCGGTAGCGGTTATGGTGGTCGGGTTGGTGATAACAGGTGGGTCATTAAAATCGCTAACCTGAATCGTGATGTTCTTGGTGTCGGTTAATGCACCGGGTCCACCGTTCGCCGTATCATTGACGACAACTGCCAAAGTGACCGTTGCCTCTGAGTTATAGTTGGTAGGAGCATAGCCCAATCCATTTAACGTTGCATTGACTTGAGCTTTTGTTCCTGTAATGGTGACGCTGGCTGTGCCATCTCCACTTACGCTTGCCCCAGAACCAGTGGCAACTGTGAGAATGCCATAGGCTAAACTGGTTGTGCTGTCGATCGCATTTAGAGTGATTGTGAAGTTATCTAAACCGTAAAGTGGCAGATCAGCAATGTCATCAATGGTGATAGCGTTGCCGTTGGCAGTACTAAAGATTTTTGGACTGGTATCAGAAATTGTCTGGACTGCGGTGGGTGCTGCCAGAGTAGGCTGATCATTAACTGGGGCAAGAGTTATGTTGACCGTTTGAGTCGTTGATTTTGGATCGTTTACGCCACCATTTAGTCCCGTGTTGCCCTGGTCGTTGGCAACGATTGTTAGCGTATCGCTACCGTTAACATTGCTATTTCCCTTATACGATAAACCTATCAGTGCCGAGTTGATTGCGCTTAAGCTTCCAGTTAGGGTAATCGTGCTACTGTTGTTTGCGCCAGATGTAATCAAACTGGAATTTGTAAGGGTAAGAGTACCCTTCGTCACGTTCAACGTGACCGTGTTGACTGTGGAAGTAAAGGCATCTACATCGGCGATCGCAATAACATTTCCACCCGTAAAGCCAAACGCTACATCTTCAGTTGCCGTAACGCTTGCAGGAGAGGCAATAGTTGGAGCATCGTTATCATTACTGGTAAAGAGAGCAATGGACTTTGTGACGGTCGTGCTATATCCAGATGGAGATGGAGATGGATTAGGTCCGCCATTATTTAAGTCATCAACAGTCACCACCAGTGATAATACTCGGTCTTCGTCCGTTGGCACTTGTACTTGTAAGCCGTCTAGAGCTGCCTGAATACTTGCCTTTGTTCCTTTAAATGTTACAGTGCCACCTAAAGTACCATTGCTGCCCGTAACCGTTAAGCCAGAGATGGAACCCAAGGTCAAAGTGCTGGCGGTGTAAGTTGCTTCACCCACTTGCAAGTCAAGAGTGACCTTTAGAACATCGGTTTCGCCAGGACTGAGCGTATCTAAATCTACGTCGATGGCGGTAATACGATTGCCACTGGCATTGCTAAACGTCAGTGGGGTATCGGTATTGAAAATCTGAGCAGTGGGGACAGCCAGTTGAGGTGCATCGTTGGTTGGCGTAATGGCGATTGTGTAGTTGCCAGGAACTGCTGCACCACCACCATCACTCACCGTAAATTTAAATGCATCAGTATAGTTTTCTGACCCATTGTGAGTATAGGTGATACGGTTATTGTCTAAATCAGCTTGGGTAAAGACACTCCCTACTGATAGCGCTTGTCCGTTGCGGAACAAAGTACCATTATCAGTTGCGTCAGTGATGCGATACTGCCGCTGAACTGTGGTATTGTCAGAGTCAGTGTAAAGCAGGTGAGGCTCATTATCTGCTACCCTATTTGAGCCTTTAATTATACCGCTTCCCGCTTCTGCAACTGTTAATGAAGTGGAGGACGCGAAGGCAGGATTATCATTAAGGGAGGCAATGGTGAGATTGACTGTTTGAATTGTGCTGAGTTTGTTGAGTGTGCCTGTGTTGTCGTCTGCTTGGACAGCGAAACTATCTGTAAAATTCTCAGTTCCATTATGGATGTAGAGCAGCTTTCCACCGTCTAGCTGCGCTTTGGTGATGATTGTGCCGGATGTGACTGTCACGAAACCGCTGCCCTGATCAACTTGCAGCGACCCATACGTCGGCAGCGTGACAACCCGAAACGTGAGCGAGTTTGGTGTAGCAAAGTCTATTCCTGATTTTTCACCTGTACCATCAACATCACTGAGTGAAAGATAGGAATTATTGATGACTAGCGTGCCTGCTTCAACTAGAAAAGGCGAACCACTGGTCGCAACCGTAGGCGCATCGTTGACTGGTGTAGCATCGATTGTAAAGGTTTGCTCAAAGGTGACATTAGTACCATCGCTAACGGTGAAGCGGAAGTTATCATCAAAGTCTTCGTTGCCTGCATGATTAAAGGTAACTCGATTCTTGTTGATATCATCCTGGGTGAATGAGCTATATAAACCAAGTGACGTGCCATTTAGTTGAATTGAACCGCTGCTGGGTAAACCGGTGATACGGTAAACAATTGCACTGGGGATGTTATCTGTATCTGTTGCGCGTAAAAGGGCATTCGTGATAAGTGTCGAGGTACCTTCACTTAAACTGGCAAGACCCTTATTTAGCTCAATCACTGGAGGGGTATTACCCACAACAGTTGGGTTTTGAGTACCACCAGTACCGCCGCTTCCAGTAGCTGGAACATCAATATTAATGTTGAAGGTGAGGGTTTGTAGAGCAGAACCATCCGATTTCCAAATGCCGCCTTCTCGTGTCGAGGGATACTCACGAATTTCGCCATCGCGAACCTGGAAGCTAAAGCTATCGGCAAAACCCTCATTACCTGAAGACGATTTGTGGAATGCATAGCGAACTCGACTGTTGTTCAAATCATCCTGCGTAAAACTGGCACCAACACCAATTCTTACCCAACTGGTACCGTTAAACCGTTCTAGTCCCCCGATCGCCACGTCAGGTGCGGCAGTGAGAGTGTAGGTGAGTTGGGTAGTTGGTGAGTCCGGATCGGTGACACTTAGATCAGCAGGAGTAATAACTTTAGTCAAACCTTCTGAAAGTGTGTTCAGGCGTAGTCCCGTGTTTCTAACGAGAACGGGGTCATCGTTGTTGGGCTGAATATTGAGGTTGACGGTGGATGTGGTAGAACCTGGAGTGCCAGTGCCACCGCCGTCGTCTATCACTCGGATAGTAAAGCCATCGGGAGGAGGGTTACCAAAGTTATCGTCGTTGCTATCATGGCTGTAAGTGAGATTTGCTAGATCCGCAGAACTTAGCGTTTGCCCAGCAATGACGGAATTGCTCCCCAGCTTCAAAACGCCATCAACAGGCAGAGTGAGAATTTCAACTGTATAGTTGCTAGCCGTCTGGTCTGGGTCGCTAATGGAAATTGCGATCGGGTGATTAGTTTCTCCTTCAAATAGGGTATTTGTACCGCTGACCGTGGGCAGTTGGTTAACTGGAGTAATCGTGACAGGAATGGTCGTTACACCAATAGTTCCGCCTGCGCCATCGTCAACGGTTATGGTGAAGGTATCACTCGTTCCACCTGGTGCTGTCGTCTGGGCACCACTATGCACGTATCGTAACTGAGCGGTCTGGTCATAGGAAAAGGTAGAACCAACTACGAGAAAGTTACCGTTGAATGTTAAATAGCCTTTGCTAGGCAAGCTATCGAGCTTGACAATAATTTGTACATTTTCATTGTCAACGTCGGCAATACCAAAGTTGCTAGCGTTGAAGGAATTATTACCTCCCTCTGCAACACTGATACCGGATGGAGCAATGGTTGGGGTGTCGTTGACTGGAGTGACAGCGATCGCCACATTACGTAGGACCGATTGAGTTCCGTCGTTGACTATAATGGCTAATGTTTCATTACCGCTGTAGTTTAACCCCGGCTTGTATAACATCCCAGCTAATGCTGCATTAACAGCAGACAGTGTACCTGAGAAGCTAATGCTGCCTGTGCCGCCACCTGTAATTCCACTTAGTCCACTGGTTGAAGCGAGGTTCAAGAGACCTTGGGCAATAGAGAGGGTGACGGTCTGGATATCTGCTGCATCCGCATCACTAACCGAAATTCCTGTAATGGATAGAGTTTTATCTTCATCAACAGCGCGAGTGATTGTGATACTGTCACTAATCACAGGTGCTGCTAACACTCCTTCATAGGTAGCCAAGGTGGAAGGGGCGATCGGGAGGGTTGCTTGAACTTGTCCTAGTTTGTGGTCAAGCTGCCAAGTGCCACCCAGCGAAGCATGACCAACGGGAGACGTAGAAGCTGCAATCTGCGCGCCAGTGAACTGGTGCAACTTCTCAATGAACTCAGCTCCAGCATCTCCAACCGCAACGTTACAACCATATAGCAGGAGTGAGGGAGGGGAAGGGAGAAGAGGGAAGGAGGTAAACCAGGTCTTTAGATCCCAAGCATAGCGATCGAGAGTATCCAGGGTGAGTTGTGTCTGCCCAAGATAAAGGCAACCTGGAGAACCGTGGGAGACGATGTGGACGTTGCTGTACCCAGGATTCTTTGCAAACAAATCAGTGATTTGTCGAACCCCATCTTCTTCAGAATTTAGGACAAAGACCTGTGTTGATGGTTCAATACCAAAGAGAAGATTTTGGTAGTTTTTAACCGTAGCATCAATGAAGAGGATGGATGAATTGAGCATTGTAGCTTCCTGAAGGTTAGTCTGGATGGCTGATTGGGTTGACTGGAATCCGGTCTCTTTTCGGCAGCGGACACATTACTTTGTGAAGCAAGTAGAGTACTCTGCTTGCTCCGTAAGATTTATTGAAATAAATGTTAAAAAAGATGTTGAAGCTTGTTTCTAAGGTAATTGCTGTTGAGATATCTGAAGTAGTTTGAATAGATTTAGATGCTCAAATATCTTTTTAGGCAAGCAATGAAGTTGGAAAATCTTTTATTGCCATAGGCTTAAGCCTTTTACTTAATTTTTGGTTATTTACGATTATTGTTCCCTAGCAAGCCAGTTTGTCATCAAGTGAAATGACTGATGAAAGGAGGCATTTAGCATAGTTGCTTACGTGAATTTGCTGATTCAAGAGAAAAAAGTTACGCTAAGCTCGTTATTTTTCGCAGTGACTTCTCGGCAAAGAAGAACTTGACTATAAAAGTTAATTGAATGAGAAATTCAATAAGAGTTGAAAACATTTTGAAACCGTTTTGTTTCCTGGGTAAGGGTTAGTATTAATCACACTAACCTTCAACAGTAGCGCTGGTAGATCAAGAACTAGTTGCTTGACTGGTTTATTTCTAAAAATTCATCTAATTACAATAGGAAACTCGCAATATCAGCCACGTGGCTGAGTTGAAGTCTGAAGAATTGCATCTCAAAAAATCAGAATCTCAAGACCAAGCTGAAAGAACTAGGTTGAAATGCGGTAGGCAATTAGCTTTATGAAGCTAATGGTTTGAGTTCTACTTCTCTAAGTATTTTTCGGGGAATTTTTTGATATAATTCTAGTTCTTTGTCTCAACAAGTTCTTGAAATTTTATTTCACTTGATATGTCATGGAGGAAATACTTTGTGCCTACGTTCTACACAAGATTAAGAATTACCACCTCATCTATTCCGGCTTTTTCTAACTGACGTTAGTATGGTCTAATTCGGTTGACTCAAATCCCTTTGGGCTTTTGGTTGTACTAGTGTCTGACAGCAGTATTTTGTCTGCTTTTTTTGAATGACTGCGCTGGCAGTTGTGTTTACACTACTCATTTTGAGGCTGTTCAAGCTTTGGATTAATCCCTATTTCCTGCTAACTAGCGATCGCCAGTTATCTTTGCTCAGTTATCCTTGGAAAGTTAAGTAAACCCTCTTTCCTACTTTATTAAAACATCCTGAGATTATGCTGACCGATCTTCTCCTAAGGCTATGCGTTTAACGCGATCGGCTATACCTCCCAGTACGTGCTACATCCCCTCTTCACGCTGGGAAAGAAGGAGATACATGGAACCTGCTAACGGTTAGTTAGGGAAACACCGAGAACGACACATAAACCGCCGAGGATGAGTGTTGGTGTAAGGGGTTCGTTGAGCAAAAGTGCTGCCAGGATGACTGAGATGACAGGCACCAAATTGATAAAGACGGCTGCTTTGGCGGCACCAATGAGTTTTACACCCTCGTAATACCAGCAAAAGGCAGCAACGGTTCCTAACAATGCCAGGTATAGAATTCCGAGCCAGACAGAAACAGAAAAGGTTTGCCAGCTTTGGAGTAACCCTTCCCGTAAAGCAGGTATGAAAAAGATGGGAGTTCCAATCAGGCAAGCGTAGGTGGTAGCAGCAAATGGGGAGAGTGTTTTCATTACCTGTTTGCCCATCAGGGTGTAGATCGTCCAGGTGATAACGCAGCCTAGCAAAAACCAGTCTCCAGAACCAATTCCTTGCGCTAAAATCGCCAGTGGATTTCCTTGAGAAATCACGATCGCGGCACCTGTGAGTGCTAGAAAGATGCCGATCAGCTTAAACGGAGTGAGTTTATCTTTTAGAAGTAGGGCTGCACTGAGAGCAATGACAGTGGGATTGGTTGTGACGATGAGAGCAGCTCGGCTTGCATCGGTGGTCTGTAGCCCTAGGAAAAAGAAGGCATTGTAGGCAAAGATGCCACTGAGCCCAAGAATGACCAGGGGCAATACTTGCTGCGATCGCAGGGGCGGCAGTCGCCCTTCTTGTTTGATTGTTAATAGCAGGAGACAGAGAGTGGCGATCGCATATCGCCAAAACGCAGCAGTAAAGGGGGCAACTGACTGCATTAAAACACGCCCCACAATAAAGGTTGCGCCCCAAATCACGGTCATTGCTGCTAGCTTGATAAAAATCAGCGTGGGGGGTGTAGAGTTGTCGGTTGATTTGCCCATGAAGCACCTCCTGTTCTCGATTCCCTTACTATCGAGCAATCTTTAGCAGGTGGTCTTGTACGATCTTGGGGACGGGTAACTTCTAATGGTTGAGTAGTTGTCCGGGTGTGCAACCAAGAATTTGTTTGAAGCGGCGCGTTAGATGACTTTGATCGAAAAATCCGGTTAGGTAGGCAGCTTGGGCGATCGCCTCTCCTGCTAAAATCAACCTTTTTGCCTGATGGACCCGTACTTGATTGAGGTAAGTATGAGGTGGTAACCCAACCGTGGTACAAAACACCTGTGCTAGATGAAAAGGGTTTAGGTCAACCAGTTGAGCAAGCTGCTGAAGCGATATGTTACTTGCGTAATGGGCTTCGATGTATTCTCGAACCTGCTTTACAGCCCAATGTTCTTGTTCTAAATGTTTCACATGAGGAGCATTTTGGGCTTGACGAGTCAATACCTGAGCTAACACAGAGAGCAAAACGGTTTCCCGCTCAAGCCTTGAGCTTGTCTCGCTCAACAGTTGATGCAAAGTTCGCATCGTTTGAGCAAGCTGCGGGTCATACACGATTGGTTCTGGAAACCAACAGTTGCTCCAGGAGCGATCTGCTATTTCTGTCGCAACATGCTGTAGAACAGTTGGCGCAACGTAGAGGGCTCGATACTTCCAGCCTGCTTTGCTCAAAACTTGTCCGGTATGGGGTTCACCTGGATTGAGCAGTCCGAGATAGCCAGCCGGAGAGGCATGAACACTTCCCTGATACCAAAAAGCCCCGACTCCACCCTCAATGATGCTGATGGCAAAGCCGTCATGAGTATGACGGCTAAATGAGTGAGTGAAATAGTGGGCGTGAAGGATATCAATCCCTGCAAGGTCGGGATCTTGCCAGAGTTTGGCGCGATCGCGCCGCTTTTTTTGAGGGGTAGGGGAGTGTGGCATACCCCTGATGATATCTAACTTGAACGAGCAATTAGGGCAAACAATCAATGTAATTTTCCATGTCCCAGTTGCTAGTGGTAGCGAGGAAGCGTTCCCATTCATCGCGCTTGTACCAGGTGTAAACGTCGTACATTTCTCCAGGAAGGGCAGATTTGATCACCTCATTGGCAGCTAAGCGATCGAGCGCTTCACCCAGTGACATGGGTAGTTTTTTCACTTGTTTTCCAGCTTCCATTGCTTCGTAGAGATTGCGATGTTCTGGTTCACCGGGGTCGAGGTTGCGTTTGATGCCATCGTCAAAGGCTTTGAGAATTGCTGCTGCCATCAGGTAAGGATTCACCATTGAATCAACGGCTCGATATTCAAACCGACCGGGAGCGGAAACGCGCAAGCCGCAGGTGCGATTCTGAAAACCCCAATCGGCGTAGACGGGTGCCCACAGTCCGGTATCCCAAAGGCGACGGTAGGAATTGACAGTTGAACAACCGATCGCCGTCAATGCTCCCAAATGCTCTATCACTCCACCGATCGCATTCAGCCCAATTAGTCCTGGTTTAGTTTTAGAGCGTTCAGGGTCAGGTAAGAAAGTATTCTCACCGTCTTTGAGATAGCTGAACGTGCTTGCCATTCCCGGTAGCGATTCATAGCCAAAATCTTTTACCTGTGCTTCACCGCCATACCAGAGCGACAGGTTATGGTGACAGCCGTTTGCCGACACTCCCATGAAGGGTTTGGACATGAAGCAGGCAATCAGGTTAAATTCGCGTCCAACCTGGGCACAGATTTGGCAATAGGTGGCGAGGCGATCGCACGTTTTTAACGCATCATCAAAGGTGAAATTTAGCTCTAGCTGTCCCGGTGCGTCTTCGTGGTCGCCCTGGATCATGTCCAGCCCCATTGCCTGACTGTATTCAATCACTCGCAAAAACACGGGGCGCAATTCTTCAAACTGGTCAATGTGATAGCAGTTAGGTTTGGTTGCACCGCCATCGGGTAAACCATCTGCGCCTTTTTTCAGCCACATCATTTCGGGCTCGCAGCCGTGCCGTAGGTGCAGTCCGTTGTGGTCTTGCTGAAACTGTTCGTGAATTCGACGGAGATTGCCGCGACAATCAGAAGTGAGATAAGCTCCCGCGTCCACTGGCTCTTCCCGGTTGCGGAAGCAGGTGCAGAAGACTCTAGCAACGCGATGATCCCAGGGCAATTGGCAGAAAGTATCGGGATCAGGAATAGCGACTAGTTCTGAAGCTTCTGGTCCGTAACCGATGTAGTTGCGATGGCGATCGAGGTATAGGTTGGCGGTCGCACCGTAAACAAGCTGAATGCCGCGATCGGCGATCGCCTCCCAGTGGTCAGTGGGCACGCCCTTACCCACAATTCGCCCCGTAACTGAAATGAACTGGTAGTAGATGTATTTGATCCCCAGTTCGTCAATCTTGGCACGTACCTGCTTCACCAGTTCAGCCCGCCCTTCTTGGGCAACGTAAGCTTCTAGCTGGGTCAGAGTATCGGTTTTGGTTAAGGTTCCAGTCACGGTTTATGCCTCCAGAGACGCTAGAGAGTCTGTTGGTAGTAAACCGAGCTTGTTATAACAACTCTGTATTCAGAGATACGTTGTGATGACTTTTATGCAGGTGTAACAAGACGAGTGCAGGGTAGAATAAAAGGTGAAAGCCAAGACTCACAAGGGTTTTGCTGTACCGCTCCACTCTACATTTAATTCGATCGCCTTCTTGTAGTTGTCACCATAAAAAGTTGAAGTATGAATTTTAGTAAGGGTGCCGCGTAAAGCGCGGCACCCTTACTAAAATTCATACCTGGATTGAGAACGTCAATTTTCTTTTGGATCTTTTAAAGATGATGCGTGTGCTTCGTCAAACCTGAAGCTCAAACAGCAATTCGCGGGAGGCAGGGTTTTCTTCCCACTTTTCGGGAGGACTCCATAGCGTTACTCTGTAAAATTGAACGGTCACGATTTGATTTGATTGGTCGCTGTTACGAGTTGCCACCTGCCAAAGTGCTTTTAAGCGGTCTTCTTGTCCCATATCTCTATCTATTACTAGTGATTCTTCGCTGTCTGTCAGAATGTGCCTGACCATACCCCGGTAGCTGTTGAACGGAATTTCTTGTTTCAAAGTTTGGTTGAGGTTGATTATCTCGCCTGATGCTCCTAGAGGAACAATTTCAAGCGTTTGTCGCTGAGGTCCGAGGATAACTTCAAATGTGGGATAGCAGGCGAAGGGCCAGGCTGACTTGATTCCAGCAATGCCAAAGGGAACATTGACGAAAATTAGAAATGTGCTGAGCACAACCAGTGTGCGCGATCGCCATGCCTGATTAGCTTTAAAGTCATCAAGATTAGAGGTAGTCTGGCGCAGATCACAGGTTCTGGAGCCAGCCATGGTGCAATAAATGCGATCACAAACTGCAAGAACGGGAGGAATGTACAGCAGTGGCAAAATTGGCCAGAAAATTGGCACTCGGAACGACAGCGTCCGATAAGCTGCAAACCCTTTCCAGGTGCTTTGACTGACGACAGTATGTATATCTGCAAGAATACCGCCAGGGTCAAGCCAGGTCAGATTGTGAGCTGCTAGCGCTGGCTTATCCAAAGCATTGACGTAAGTAATGCGATCGAACAAGTCAAATACTCTTATTGTGGCGATCGCGCGACGAAAGAGCCTGTCGTTGCCGTTGTACACCACGTACATATCCCTTGGATAAAGACGTAGACCAACCCACTTCAGAAGCCCATACCAATTTACAAAGCTGACATAGCACACTTGCAGCGTCCAGAAGCTAATCCGCATAATAAACTCGACAGCCGAGTGAAACGAAAAGCCGATGAGCGCAATCCAGGGACGAAAGCGGGGTAGAAAGACCAGGAAAATGAATGCAGCTTCAAATAGGATGGCACTGAGAGCCATTGGCATAAACAAAGCAGGATAGTTATCAACTCTGAAACCTGGTACCCAATGGTTTTCTAGCCATTTGCGATAAAGATGATATCTAAAGTTATCGGTAAATACCCAGTCCAACCCAGAGATCCAGAACTTTCGCACACCCGGAAAGAAGTAAACGCTGCCAATAACCAACCAGACAAACCGCAGCGGTAGAGCGTAGGCTTGAGAAGCAGCAGGTGGAGCTACAACTCCCCGGTCAGCCCGCTTCCAGGCAGCAAAGACTGCATCGCAAGAGAAATAATCACCGCAGCGACTAGCTGCCAAAATTGCCGCAATCCATATGAGATGGTGATAATGGCCCACATTGCCGTAAAGCTGAGGAATTCCTAGGGCATAAACTCCAACGATTACGGTTACCCATGCAGAAATGCTAGTAAATAGACCAATTAAGGCTGCAAAACTAGCAAGGAAAAGTAGGTAACACGCAAATCTTGCTAATGGTTCATTAATAGGAATAATGGGAGTCAGCCACTCTAGACCAAAGGGTGCAACTCTCAACTCAGTGGGTAAACGGCTTAGTCTAAGGGTTGTGCCCAAATCAATCCATTGGCACAGTGCTGCAAAGAAAAAGATGCGAAATACTGCTAGGTTGAAAGGATGGGTTACAGCATTAAAGAAGTTGCTGAAAATTTGTTGACTCCACTCACGGTTATGAGTGGCAAGCAGCAGGAGGTAAATAAACAGAAACACAAAACCAGTGCGTGAGAAAGCCAGTCTAAATTGGTGCCCAAAGTTATTGGCAATCGTAGTGGAGCCAAATTCTACTGGCAAAAAGAAGTAAGATACAAGTCCCGCTGCAAGACATAGCGCAGTTAATAATGCCGTAATCCATAAAACTCTTTCATTGAGAATTTTTGGAAGGTTTTGCTGTATTTGCATTGTCTTTGATCCCTCGTAGGTAGGGTCTGACAGAGTTAAAAGAAATTGAAAACGAATCCTGCTGTTGCTTTTACTCGATGAAAGCTTATACCGACTTGACTTGGAGCTTGCACAGAGCCTTCCCTTTGCAAATAGGGCTCAAGGCTCTGTGCTGTTTAGTTTCAGGAAGAATTAGTGTTACATTCCCTAATTGAGCAAAGGCATAGATCAAATAGGGTCATTTGAGCAGTTGTGCTCGTTCTTAGCAGCTCCGATTTGGAGCCTAGGAAGGATAGTTAGGTTGGGAAGTGTAAAAAGATGATTGAATGAAATGTATGGCAGTCTCAAACTTTTTATGAGATGAACAAATTGGGAGAGGTACACTCTGCCGAAGCATAGATCTCCCAAGGAATTTAGGATTTTTCAAAGTAAAATGCTAGCGGTAGCATAGCCTATCTAAAGTGTCGATTTGTATAATTAACATATTGATTTATGCCTGTTTTCATAAAGATTAGAACAAGGAAAAGGCTGAGGGTTAACCCTCAGCCTTTTCCTTGTTCTGACTTAAACACTCAGTGCTATAACTGCTTGCTTAGTGTAAGAAATGGCGTACTCCGGTGAAGATCATAACCAGTCCCAGTTCGTTTGCCGCCTGAATAGAATCCTGGTCGCGCAAGCTGCCTCCAGGTTGGGCGATCGCCTCTATCCCCGCTGAGGCTGCTAGCCGCACGGAGTCATCAAACGGGAAAAAGCCATCGCTGGCTAGAGTAGCTCCTTGGGTGCGATCGCCTGCTTGCTCCAGAGCGATTTCGACAGAACCGACGCGATTCATCTGTCCCGCTCCGACGCCGCGTGTGGTGCGATCGCTCGTGACGACGATAGCGTTGGACTTGACGTGTTTTGCCACTTTCCAGGCAAACATGAGTTCTTCTAGCTGCTCTGTGGTGGGTTGGCGTTCTGTGACGACGCGCCAGGTTGTTGGGTCGGTGAGGTAATCGTCGCTTGATTGAACGAGGAAACCACCTGCGATCGCCTTTACCGTTTCAGATGCGCCTCGATTTAGGTCAGGTAAAATCAGCACTCGCAGCTTTGACTTTTTCGTCAAAATTTCTTCAGCTTCGGGGTCGCAGCCTGGAGCGACAATGCATTCTAGAAAAGTTTGGGTCAGGGCGGTGGCGGTAGCTGCATCAATGGAGCGACTGAGCGCAACAATGCCACCAAATGCTGAGGTTGGATCGGCATTCAATGCTTTCTCGTAGGCTTCTGACAGACTATTCCCGACTGCTACACCGCAAGGGTTGGTGTGCTTTAGAATTGCTGCTGCTGCCGTCTCAGAAAATTCCGAAATAATCCGTCGAGCTGCTTCTAGATCAACCAGGTTGTTGTAACTCAGTTCCTTGCCCTGGAGCTTTTGAGCCGCTGCCCAACCAGAAGGAACTGTTCCGGTTTGATACCAGGCTGCGGGTTGATGTGGGTTTTCGCCATAGCGCAAAGTTTGCACCTGCTGTCCTGACAGGGTGAAACGTTGGGGCAATGTTTTTTGCTCCCCATCTGATTTGCTTTCGGTTGTCTGGCTGCTGAGGAATTGGGCGATCGCCTGGTCATAATTCGCCGTGTGCCAAAAAGCTTGTTGAGCGCAGGCTTGCCGAAATTCTAAAGAAGTTTCCCCGCCCTGTTGGCGCAATTCTTGCAGGTAACTGTCATATTGCGACGGATTGCACAAGACTGCCAGATGAGCAAAATTTTTGGCAGAGGCTCGCAGCATAGCTGGCCCACCGATGTCGATTTCTTCGATCGCCTCCGGCAGCGTTACTTCTGGTTTGGCGATCGTCTGCTCAAACGGGTAGAGGTTCACCACGACTAAATCAATCGGGCGAATTTGGTTTGCTTCCAGGTCTGCGAGATCTTGGGGCAGATCTCGCCTTGCTAAGATGCCGCCATGAATGCGAGGATGCAGCGTTTTTACCCGTCCGCCCAAAATTTCAGGCGATCCGGTGTAGTCAGAAACTTTGGTAACTGGAATGCCAGCCTGTTTCAACACCTGAGCCGTTCCGCCGCTGCTGAGCAGATCAAACTCAAATTCTTCTACTAGAACGCGGGCTAGTTCAACTAACCCGGTCTTATCCGATGTACTCAGCAATGCCAGACGCGCCATGATAGCCCTACCTCTAGGTAGTCAGTTTTTTGTGCATTTCCCAGGATAGGTGGAATTGCCGCTTCTGTGAAATATGATTACAAGAGCAAAATTACTTAACGCAGGATGTCTTTACAAGCGATCGCCCTTCCCTCTGCCATTAACCCGCCTCAAGGCTTGTTTGTTGCGCTGCACGGTTGGGGTGCAAGTGCTCAAGACGTGGCATCGCTGGCTCCAATGCTGCATTTGCCTGGCTACCAGATGCTTTTCCCCGATGCACCATTTCCCCACCCCTATGCGCCTCAGGGCAAGATGTGGTACAGCTTTCCGCAAAGCTACACGTTTCAGAGCAACGTCTTTGGCAATCAGCCTGACTTAGCCAAAAGTAGACAGCAGCTCACAGAATGGCTGAAATCCTTGCCTGAAATTACTGGAATTCCTCTTTCCCATACCATCTTGGCGGGGTTTTCTCAGGGAGGTGCGATGACGTTGGACGTGGGTACACAGTTACCATTAGCAGCCCTGATGATTTTGAGTGGCTATCTCCATGCTCCCCTTGCAACACAAACTTCACAATTCCCGCCTATCCTCATGGTGCATGGCAGGCAAGATCAGGTGGTGCCGCTGCGGGCCGCACAGCAAGCGCGAGATAGCCTACTAGGACTAGGGGCAACTGTGCAGTATCACGAACTAGATATGGGGCACGAAATTCGACCAGTAGTCCTAGAGCTTATGCAAAACTTCATCCGCGAGAAGGTTATAAAGCTGGGCGAGAAAGCGTAGAACGACATAGGATATTAGAGAGAATTGCATCTGTGATCCTACCGGGGTTACTGGGCACGGATGTTTCTAAGGGGGACCGCCATGAAGACACTGCACTTTTCTGCACCTAACCTTGCAAAGTTCACTGAAACAGAAGTGGCTGAACTAGCCAAACGGCTAGAGCAAGACGAATACACAGACGCTTTTGAAGGGCTGAACGACTGGCACTTACTGCGGGCGATCGCTTTCCACCGTCCGGAGATGGTAGAACCCTACCTTTATCTGCTTGATTTGGAAGCCTACGACGAAGCCTGAGTATCACTTGCTGTTTCGCTGATGTAATCTCCCGATTTGCCGCCAGTCTTACTGAGCAGGTGGATTGCCTCAATTTGAATTGATTTTTCCAACGCTTTGGCCATGTCATAGAGCGTCAGTGCGGCAACTGAAACGGCTGTTAAAGCCTCCATTTCTACGCCCGTTTCTGATTTTGTTTTCACTTCTGCTTGAATCTGGTATCCAGGCAAATCCGCGTCTGGTGAAATCTGCACTTCCACCTTTTGTAGGGGAAGTGGGTGACAGAGTGGAATCAGTTGAGCGGTTTGCTTGGCTGCCATGATTCCTGCTAGCCTTGCCGTGCCCAAAACGTCTCCTTTCGGGGCATTTCCCGACTGGATAGCAGCAAACGTGGTTGGCAGCATTCGCACTCGGCCAGCGGCGATCGCCCGTCGCACAGTTGCCGTTTTTGTTGACACGTCTACCATTTGAGCCTGCCCCTGCTGATCGAGATGGGTCAGGGATGGCTGGGAAAAATCGGAGGGGAAAGAATTTCTTGTCATGGCGTTCAGTTATGATAGGATAGTAACTCGAAGCAAGGGCTTGTAGCTCAGTGGACTAGAGCACGTGGCTACGGACCACGGTGTCGGGGGTTCGAATCCCTCCTAGCCCGTCCAATATGTTTGATTTAGGGGATTGGTGTTACCAATCCCCTATTTTTTTGCTGTGCAGGGTTTGGTATTGCTAAACCGCTACTTGATCGCATAAACGTCCTCGCCGCGTCCGGTAGCAAATCGGAAGGAATGTCCTAAGCTTTTGCTCGATAGGGTAAGGAAAACGATCAGACTGAGGAATGCTAGCCCTGCGGTCAAACCGAAGACATTTTTGTAGCCCGTCTGAGTGGCGATCGCTCCCGCAATGGGTCCGGCGATCGCAATTCCCACATCAAAGCCAACCATACACAAACCAAAGACTTTGCCTCGCTCATTAGCGTGCGATCGGTCTGCCATCAGTGCTGAAATCATCGGGATTAGCGTTCCTGAGCCTGCACCCTGTATGGCTCCAGCTAGCAAAAACGAAGCGGCACTGTTTGCCTGCCACAGCAACATCATTGCTGTGGTGTAAAACACCAAGCTGAGTGTGATAAATGGACCTCGCCCGTAGCGGTCAGAAGCCCGACCCGCAACGATGCGAATGCCGAAACTGGCGATCGCCGCTGCAGTATAGAACAATCCAACGTTTAGGTTTACTCCAACTTCTTTGATAAATAGCGGCACAAAAGTACTGAGTGTACCGAATGCTAGCCCGATCAACAGCAGCACGGTAGCTGGAATCCGAATGCGCGGACTACCGAGCATCTGCCAAAACTGACCAGACGGTTGAGCTGACGATGGATCAAGTGGGTGAACTGACTCAGGTTCCTGAATCCGGGCGGTACAGATCCAGCCCAATCCGCCTAACGCCGCTGCTGCTAAAAACATTGGCTCATAGCCAACCCATTCCTGTAGAAATCCCCCCATTGCTGGACCTAACGCCAACCCTAGCGGATTGACTAAGCTCATGTAGCCAATCAGTTCGCCCCGATGCTCGACGGGCGATAGGTCTACGACTAAGGCAGTGTAGGCTAGCGCAAAAGCAGAAATACTGATGCCGTGAAAGGCTCGAATTGCTATCAATAGCGGAATTGAGTCGGTAAGCAAATAGCCGAGGGGGGCGATCGCCACCGCTGCAATGCCAATTAGCAGAACTATTTTGCGTCCCCGGCGATCGGCTAGTGTCGCCAGACTAGGACGAGACGCTAACAGCCCGACTGCAAATGCACCCATGACAATGCCAATGTCTTGGCTGGTACCTCCTGCATCCTGAATGTAAAGCGGTAAAGTTGGCAAAAGTGCCGCTAAACCTGACCAAAATAAAAGCCCCGCTGCAAACAGCACTAGCAGATCATGCTGTAGCTTCGGGCTAAGAGTCTTCAACAGTTTCAAAATTTTTAGTCCGTTTAACGAAGCAATTCCTTTGTTATCTTCTTTTAATCATGAACAAAGTCAAACTACTTTGCAGCTCGCCTAATCGACTTTGCTGCTTTTGCACGGCGCATCGTTTGAGTAAGTTGCTGGTTCTCGATAGCCTGTCGTCTCATCGAGTTCACGTTTGAAGTTAATGCTTATCGTCGATTGCTGGTTGGGTAGCACACCTGACTTACAGCCATTTTCCGATGGGTAGCCATAGCGTGGGGGTCGTTCGCGAACGCCCCCTACAGGGATTTGTGATTTATCCAGGTGGAAACGGCTGTAAGGGCATAGCATTCGAGCAGAAACCTTGTCTGTGACAGAATTTATTTGCCGAACGCTATGCCCCTACGGGGTACTGGAATAAAACTTGAGCGCGAAACCCGTGATTTCGCGCTCAATAGTGACGTTAGTGACGTTATAAATTTAGGTGGACTGCTCCCGTTACCAGAGGGCGCGAGGGGCAGGGGGTGGCGTGGCTGGCGTAGAGGTGACAGGCACAGGAGTAATTCTTTCTGGCTCTGACACGGGTAGTGGGGTCGTTTCTTGGCGGACGGTTTCTCGTTCTACGATTGTTTCAGTTTCACTACTCTCGCGGACGGTTTCTTGCTCAGTTTCGTCTACCGTTTCTGCCTGAGTAGTTTCGTCTGGTTCGTCAACACGGGCTTGCTGCACCGTATCGGGAGCGAGCGCCACATTCACAATGTCGTTGCCCGGTGTCGTTGTCACGAGGACTTCATCCCCAGGTCGGAGGCTGCTGAGAACCTGCGGATTGACATTAGGCAGCGTGCGGTAGGACCCGTTGGCTAGTCGGACTCGCACGTCTCCATCGTTAGAGACGCTGACGACCTCAGCCCGTACTTGGTTTAACCCATTGGCTGGATTGACTTGTACTTGACTGATGAGCTGTCCATCGGTCTGATCAGCGAGGGGAAGGGCGATCGCCTTCTCTGAAAGGCTTAGACCAGCGGCGATCGCCGTCAACATTGCGCCACCTAGCGCGACTCGCTTACGTAAACCCATGATCGAGAATTCTCCTAACGTGATTTGCGGTCAAAGTCAAAATTCGCTTAGTGCAGTCCAGAAACCGGGCAATTAACGCAGTTCACACAATCCACATGAATCACACAATTCACATGAACAATTCGCATGAAATTATTCGCAGCAAAATACTGCACGACTGTGCAAATTGCGCCACACAGTTAGACAGCTAGCTGTCTGTAAACGGTGTAGACCTATTTCTGCTTGCGTTAAAGCAATTGAGCTAGTTAAAGGCAGTGCAAACCCTGTAGGGAAGGGGTCGGAGCGTTAAATGCTAATAAAACATTGTTTTTCCAAAGCGCCCTGCTCTAGTCTAATTCCTTAAATATGGATGTCAAAGCTTGAAACTTCGGCAGAATCGCTCTTAATGACGATTTTTGGCATAAATTCGCAAAATTTTCCTTTATAACAAAATTAGGCTCTCTGCATAAAGCATTTTTTGAAGTGTGAATGGTAGCGCAGTGGAATCGCCATTCACATAGGAGAGCTATTGAGCAGGGTGAAGTAGGTATAAGACGAGTGTTCCCGTCTCTCAAACTTTCTCTTTAGCGGGTGGAGTAATGCCGGTTTTGCTTAAAGTCTTGTCGATTGTCCTGAGAAATTCAAGGTCTTCTTGTGGCAATGCAGCGCTGTGATTGAAGGGTAAATCTTCAGTGACAGGCTGTTTTTCCAGAAAAGCAAATGCTTGCCGAAACTGTTCGGGAGTGGCTTGAATGGGTGCGTCGAGGTGGCAGGGAATAATTCGCTGAAAATTCCAGCGAGCTATTTGGTTAGCCCAGTCCAGCGTTTCCTGGGGGGCGCGGTTGAGAATTAGCGTTTGCAGAATCGGCGCGACGAAGAGTCGTCCATTTCCCCGGAGGGCATCAAATGATCGCTTCCAGTCTGGCTTCCACTGAAACGGGAACCAGCCGAAGAGGGCTTTTCTGGAGCGATCGGGAGCTTTTAAGGCTTCTCGAAGCGATCGCCACGTCTCTGTGACTTCTAAGGCATTGGGCTGAAAGTAGAACGCAAACAGGGCTATTCGCTGCCATCCCTTATGACGGTTGGCTTCAGTGTCCTGGATCGGCTCGAACGGGCTGTCTTTAGCGTGAAACAGCAGCGGATAGGGGTCGAGTTGGACAACGGCGGGCGGGTCTTCGGGCACAGAGAGGACGGAATCGGTGACGAGTAGGGTGTGCGATCGCCGATGAAACAATGCCACCTCTTCAAATTTGCCTGGGCCAAGCTCAATCGGACCTAAAGTGGCATAGTCAAATTCCTCAGCGAAAGGTGCTTTGCTGCTGTCTTGGGGCAATTCCTGCGTCCGTTTTGCCGGAAACCCCAGCCAACTCAACGGTAGATTGAACGGAAAACTCCACTGATTTGGGGCAATGAAAACCTGCGCTGTGGGAAATTGTCTGGCAAACGGACCAACAAAGACTTTATGCTCTAGCCCTGAAATAGTTGGCAGGATGATGTACTTTACATCGCCGTGCACGGTAACCAATTCCTTAACCAGACGAATGCATTCTGGAGTCGGCGCGACCGGAGCATAGACCAATAGCCCGCCTTGCTCAAACTTTACGACCGTCATCCGAATGGGCACCGTGACGTAGAAGATGCCTTGAATCTGATCAAACGTCCAGACCGTTTCAGGCACTACTTCCTGACGAATGGTTTGTCTCTTACCGTAGGGGTAAAGCGGCAAGGTAAACCAAAACCGCCAGCGAAAATCCTCAGCCTGGTTGCTCAAGATTGCCTCTTTCTGTATATCTTGCACGTTCATCGTGGCTCTATCCACGCCCTTCTCTCTGAACTTAACTCTAGTTTCTCATGGGCGCTGCTGGTTCTGAGTACGAAATTGAATAGAACATTGAATAGAACGCAGTGAGTGCAAACCTTTTGTATGTAGAATCACGAAATTCCCCGGAAACGCTGCTTATACTGGGTCAATCTTGATTCACATCCAATGAGTACAATTATGCTAGTTACCAAGCAGCCTGTATTTCAGCGATTTTGGTATCCGGTTATCCCAATGCAGCAGTTGGCAGATGGACCTAAACCGTTTGTGCTGTTGGGGCAACCGATTGTGCTGTGGCTAGATGCATCAGGAAAGCCTGCGGTAGTGCGCGATCGCTGCTGTCATCGCACTGCTAAGCTCTCTCTGGGTAAAGTGGTTGAAGGCAATATCTGCTGTCCTTATCACGGCTGGGAGTTTGACGGATCGGGAGCTTGCGTCCACATGCCCCAATCTAAAGACGGCGCAATTTCTTCTAGTTACAGAGTAGATGCCTATCGCTGTACAGAACGTTATGGCTATGCTTGGGTGTGTTTAGGGGAACCCCTGGCTGATATTCCTGCGATCGCTGAAGCGGATGATCCAACTTATCGTCTAATCCATGAGTTTTACGAACCTTGGAAATGTGCAGGGCTGAGGGTAATGGAAAATGAGATGGATCTAGCTCATCCTACCTTTGTTCACACCACAACCTTTGGCAGTGAAGAGCATCCAACTCCAGACTTTATTGATGTGACGGAAACGGAATATGGACTCCATGCTCACAGTGTGTTGGGTGTGGTGAATCCTGAGTTGCAACAGCAAAACCTAAAAATGAGTGACAGCATAACCTACCGCACACTGGATATGGATTGGTTTATGCCGTTTACTGTGTCGTTACGAATTGCTTATCCAAACGGGTTAGTTCATATGATCGTGAATACCATGACTCCCATTGATGATGGCACTTCTCAAATGGTGCAATTTTGCGTCCGAAACGACACCGAGTCCGAGACAAAAAGTAGTGACGTGGTTGCATTTGATCGCGCTGTTACGCTAGAAGATAAACTCATTTTGGAATCCACAGATTACGACGTGCCGCTCACGCTCAACAAAGAGCAACACATGTTTACGGACAAGCCAGGAATTGTAATTCGCAAGAAGATCGCGGCTTTGCTCAAAGCTCATGGTGAAGTGGAGCAAACCAGAGAGACAACTGGAGTGTCACTTCAGCCTCTGAACACGGTAGCTGATACACGAGTTAAGGTGTATTAAATTCCAATAGAGTAAAGTTTTACAAAAGACTCACTTCGCCTAAAGCTTGAATTTGTTGATCAGAGTATCCAGCAGCACGTAAGGGTTCAATGATACCTTGCTGGAGGTTGGGGACGTAGCAGGCGATCAGGCTAGCTTCAGAGGTGGTGGGAATGATGTGAGTGGAGGCGATCGCCGCTGGCAAAATGCATGATTCCCCTTTTTCTAGTCGCTCGGTGCCTCCCTCAAATTCAAGCTGCACTGCCTCCCCCACGTTAGAGAGCGTGACACAGCGATGGGGATGAGACGGTTCTACGTGTGGTTCAGTCAGAGTCCAGCGCTCTAGCGCAAAATAGGGTCCGGCACAGCAAACAACCCGCTGACTTTTGCCTTCGGATAAGCGAAGTCCAGAGTTGGGGCGCGGATTATAGTGAGTTCGCAACTCGTCTAGAGCCGCATTGATGTTAGCGTGCCATTCCTCCTGGCTATGTTTCCGTCCGTACAGGTCGGTTGGCATCACCATTTGCCCCAAGTCAGAGGTTTGCTGCACCTCAAACACCAGTGCATCTGGTCCAAAGGAGTGGATGATTCTCCCTGGCACATAAATGGTGTCTCCTGCCTGAATCGGATAGCGACACATCACCGAATCGTAATCCTGCGCCACGAATGCATCAAATAGCTGACTACGGCTAAACTCACCTTTGAGTCCTGCCAGAATGGTTGCCCCCGGTGCAGCCCAGAGAATGTGCCACGCTTCGGTCTTGCCGTTTGGCTCACCATGAATTTGGGCGGCTGTTTCATCATCAGCGTGGAGATGAACGGGCAACATGTGAGAAGCATCAATGAATTTTTCGAGTAGCGGAAAGTGAGGCCCGCGCCAACCTTTTCCAACTAACTCATCAGGATGAGCAAGCGTTAATTCATGCAGAGTTTTGCCCTTCAATAAACCATTTGTCACCGTTCCCGTGGTATCGCGGTAGTCGCTGATTTCCCAGGTTTCGGCAATGATTCCCTCTGGCAAATCATGCTTGCCGAGATGCTCAGAAATTAACCTTTCGCCAAAAACATAGTGCCGAATGTGAGCAGTGAGTTTGAGTGGATACCAGTTCATGGTGAGCAATGCCTCTATAAACCAAAAATCCCTGTGGGGCGGTTCGCGAACCGCCCCTACGCTATGGCTTAAGTCTTGCCAACTGTTACGCCTGCTTGAGCTTCTAGTGCTTTGACCAAGGCAGACGCATTTTCTTCGCCCCAGCCTTGATTGACTGCCGCTTTTAAGTTTTCTCGAATGGCTGCTGCTGCCGGAATCGGTGAGTTCAGGTCTTGAGCAAATTGGGCGATTAGATTGGCATCTTTGAGCATCCATTTGAGCGCAAAACTGGTGCTAAAGTCTCGCTTCACCAGTGCCGCTCCAACGCCGTTGAATAGGGGCGATCGGAAGTCTACCACTCGCAACACGTCTAGCACATCTTGTGGATTAAGACCTGCCTTCGTTGCCAAAATGAGAGATTCTGCTAATGCTTCAATTTGAGCTGCCACAATCAAGTTGCCCGTCAGCTTCATTGCTGCACCTTTGCCCGTTTCACCCATGTAGTGAAGGGATTCGCTCAGTGGCTCCAGGATAGGTTTAACTTGCTCGAAAACTTCACGTTTGCCGCCAACCACGATCCAGAGTCCACCTGCTGCGGACTCATTTTTGCTGCCAAATACAGGTGCATCCAGGAATTCAACCTGCTTCTCGGCGTAGGCAGCAGCTTCGCGGTGACTGGTTTTGGGGTGAACGGTACTCAGGTCGATCGCAATTTGTCCTGCACGAACACCTGACAATACGCTATTTTGCCCAAATATTAAACTTTCAACGGCTGCATCGTCGCCCAAACAGTACATCACCACATCTGCTTCTGCAACAGCCTGGGCTGGGGTTTCTGCTTGAGTTGCGCCTTGTTCAACCAGTGGTTTACAGCGATCGCCATGACGATTCCAAACCGTCAGTTTATGGCCTGACTTCAGCAAGTTTTGGGCCATGCCGCTGCCCATAATTCCTAGACCGAGATAAGCAATGTGTTGCATTTGAGGGATGGGGGTTAGAGGCTAGGGAGTGTTTTATGGGGGTTAGGGGAGTTTAATGTTTTTGGAGATCTCCCTAAACCCCCCTAGGAAGGGAGACTTTGAGCGATTCAGTTCTCTCTTTATTAAGGAATTAAGGAGGATTAGAGGGAAAAAGGCTGAAACACACCCTAGTCCCTAGCTTCCAGCCCCTAACCCCTCTCTCCTCAAGTCTGATACCGTGTCCTGAGCCGATCAATTGTCACCGCAATAATAATCACTAGTCCTTTGACGACTAACTGCCAGAAGAAGGAGACGTTGAGCAAAGTTAAACCGTTGTTGAGCAGAGCAATGATTAGAGCTCCGAGGAGGGTTCCCCAGATAGTGCCTATGCCACCTGTGAAGCTGGTGCCACCCAAGATGACAGCAGCGATCGCATCTAACTCATAGCCCTGACCGAGCATTCCAGTAGCGCTGTAGAGGCGGCTAGCACTCATCACGCCACCTAAACCAGAAAGCAAGCCACTTACGCCATAGACAAATAGCAGGACCCAACTCACTTTAATTCCAGTCAGGCGTGCTGCTCGTGAGTTGCCACCCACGGCATAAATGTGAGTGCCTAACACAGTACGCCGCAGGATAAACCAGCTTGCGATTATCGTTGCTAGAGCAATAATTACCAGCCAGGGAATTGGACCTAAATAGTAGTTACCAATCCAGGCGAAATTTATTTCCCGGTTGATTACCGTTGTACCGTTGGCGATCAGGTAGGCAAGTCCGCGTAAGCCCGTGTAGGAACCCAACGTGACGATAAAAGGCGGCAAATCCAGGTAGGCTATCAGCGCCCCGTTGACTAACCCCAGCCCCAAGCCTGCCAGCAGAGCTGCCGGAACAGCCAGCGCGTCCAGTCCTGGAATGAGGGAAACCAGTACAGAGACGACCGCCGTTACGCCCAAAATTGAGCCAACGGAGAGGTCAATTCCCCCTGTCAGAATTACAAACGTCATCCCAGCCGCCAGGACGATGTTAATCGAAGCCTGACGCACCACGTTGATTAAGTTGCCTGTCGAGAGAAAGTTGGGCGTGAGAACGGAGAACAAAATGCAGATAATCAGCAAAATCGGCAAGATACCTGCAAGCTGAAATAGGGTGCGAAGGGACTGGCGCTTGCGGGTGCGGCGATCGCTCCTTCTTGCTTCTTCACTACCTCTTAGCTGGGTTTGACTCATGACTGGCTAACCTCCTTAGCTCCCGTAGCGTAGGCCATAATATTTTCCTGGGTGATTTTGGTTCCGGTGGTGCCGCCGACTTCGCCGACCAAGTGCCCTTCACGCATAACTAAGACGCGATCGCTCATTCCAACAATTTCCGGTAACTCACTGGAGATCATCAGAATCGCTACCCCTTGCGCTGCTAGGTCACTGATGATGCGATAGATCTCACTTTTGGCACCGATATCCACACCCCGAGTCGGCTCATCTAACAGCAGCACTTTGGGATTGATGGCTAGCCAGCGAGCCACTAACAGCTTTTGCTGGTTGCCGCCTGACAGGTCTATCGCTCTGGTCGCAGGACTGGCAACCCGAATTCCCAAGTTATTGATTGCATCCGTGGCAATCTGCTTGAGGACGCCGAAGTTCATCACCCCTGCCGTGGATCGTTTGCCTAAAACATTCATGGTGATGTTTTGGCGAGAAGTCATTTCCAGGAAGAGTCCCTGATCTTTGCGGTCTTCAGGCACGTAGGCGATGCCATTGGCGATCGCATCTTTGGGGCTAGAAATATGTAACTTCTTCCCGTTCAGCAGAACCTCTCCTGCTGTTGCCGGATCAGCCCCAAAAATCAGCCGAGCCAGTTCTGTTCGTCCGGCTCCGACCAATCCTGCTAGCCCAACAATTTCTCCCGCGTAAAGTTCAAAACTGGCGGGCTGGACCTTGCGTCCATCGGCTAGGCCTTTAACTTCCAGAACGGGTGCAGAAGGAGAAGGGGCGATCGCCTCTCCGGATGAATCCACTAATGAATCTGCTGATGTGCGGGACGATGAGTGCGATTTATGTTCATAGAAATCACCCAAAGCCCGACCCACCATCATTTGCACCAAACGCTCTGAAGAAATTTCAGACTTTTCTAACGTGCCAACGTACTCACCATCCCGCAAAACGCTAACGCGATCGGCGAGCCGATACACCTCCGCCATTCGGTGGCTGATGTAGATAATTGCAATCCCGTCATCTCGCAACTGACCAATTAGCCGAAAGAGCTGTTCCGTTTCCCGATCAGATAGGGCGGCGGTTGGCTCGTCCATCACCAAAATTCGGCTTTTGTCCTTCAGCGCTCTGGCAATTTCTATCTGTTGCTGTTCAGCAATGGATAGTGTAGACACCAGCGCATCTTCACCAAAACCGGCACCCAAGCTTTTCAACAGGGCTGCTGCCTCTTGCCGCATCTGATCACGCTGCAAAAACGTTGCTGCCTTAGTGCGCTCGTGCCCCATGAAAATGTTTTCCGTAACGGTGAGATTTGGCGCAACGTTCAACTCCTGATAAATTAGCGTAATGCCTGCCTTTCGGGCATCATTGGGGTCAGCAATACGAACCGTCTCACCGTTAATTTGAACCTCACCCGTATCAGCAGTGTAAGCCCCTGCCAATATTTTCATTAATGTGCTTTTGCCTGCTCCGTTTTCACCCATGAGTGCATGAATTTCTCCAGGAAAAACGGTCAGGCTTACGTCCCGCAACGCATACACACCATGAAAACTTTTACTAATGCCCCGCATTTGCAGTACAGGCTGAGTGGGGGCAGAAACGACATTACTAGTAGTCATAAGTGTTCTGGGTCATTGGTCATTGGCACTGATGTAGAGGTTGAGATCTCCAACTTCTTGAAGAAGCCGGAGATCCAAGCGCTCTTGGTTAAAGGTCATCGCTTACTAGGACAAATGGCGAAACTATTCGCTTGTCCAGCCTTTGTACTGGTCTATGTTGTCTCTGGTAATCAGTTCTACCGGAACGAGAACCGTTGATTCAGGAGGTGGGTTACCCTGCACAATGTCATTGCCTACCTCAACGGCTGTAACTGCCATTTGGAAAGGATCTTGAGCTGCCGTTGCCACGAATAAACTATCCTCATTCTTGAGAGCATCAACGGCTTCGGGCGCACCATCTACCCCCACGATGAAAAACTCATCTCGCTGGGCTTGTTTTGCGGCTAGCTCTGCCCCAATTCCGGTGGGGTCATTGATCGCAAATACAGCATCAATATCAGAGAAGGAGGTGAGCAAATCACTCATCACCCTCAAGCCACCTTCACGACTGCCCTCCGCGTTCTGATCTTGGGAAAGGATGTTAATGTCAGGATATTTTGCCAGAACATCGGTGCAGCCATTTACCCGGTCGATTACCGCAGACACAGGCGGACCATTAATAATGACGATATTGCCTTGACCTTCAATGCGATCGGCAATGTACTGACAAGCTAATTCGCCTGCCTGGACGTTGTTAGACGTGACGGTTGCGTCTACGCCTCCTTCAGCCGCCACGTCAACGGCTATTACTGTTGCACCTGCCTGCTTTGCCTGAATTACTGCGGGAGCAATTCCCTCACTGTCTGCTGCGTTCAGCAGGATCAAATCAACTCCAGAAGAAACAAAGTTTTCGATCTGGTTGAGTTGTTGATTCAAGTCATAGCCGCTTGAAACAACCGTTGTCTCTACGTTCTCACCGCCAAACTGCTTGGCTCCAGCTTCTGCCCCTTCCCCAACCTGGACAAAGAAGGGATTGCCTAGGTCACCCACCGTAACACCAACCGACGTGAGTTCTGCACTTTCCCCGTCTTGAGCGCCATTGCTTTGATTGCTTTGACTACCAGGAGGCTGGTCGGTGCAGGCAACTAAAGCGCTGCCAACTAATCCCGCTAAACTGATTGCGATCGCTACTCTCTTCACATTCGTCACCCAGAAATCGCCAGAAGAGAGCTAGATGAAAAACTAAATCTGCTAACGCATTTGTCCCTAAATCAAAGTTAGAAAGTGAGGCAAATCTTGATATCAGAAATTTGTTTGAACCAAAGTAAAGATATCTAACTTCTCAACTTTCAGAAATATTTGCTGTCTCACTTGAGGTAAATTTTTATCAACTCTTTTAGCCTTGCCTAGTCAAAAGATGCGGTAGCAATAATGCTTCTGACATTGTTTTAACAATAGCAAACTAAAACAGGTAATAAATCGTTTTGTGCAACAGGTGAGACACCTGCACCAGCATGATTTGCCTGATTAAAGTTATTGCAACGGCTAGCTAAGTCAAACTAATTTACCTGATTAAAGTGCGGGCAAACAAACCCATCTCCTGGAGAAAACGAAACAAAAAATTGCAGATTTATGTTCGATTTAACTCTCTATTTTTCATCCTCATCCTTAACCTTCTTCCACTACATCCATCTAACAGATTATCTCGAAATGGGGTTGACATTTAGAACATTTTGTAGTGTCTCCTGAAATGAGGAGTTTCAGCATTTTGAGCTCCATATTTCAGTATCAGCTTTAACAAAAAGTAATGACTTATACAAGAGTTGTAACTAACAAAAGTAAAATAGCGTGAACTATTTCAAAGGACACAAGTCCGATTTCGTCCGAAAACTGGACGATTTATCACTGACGGTTTGTCACGAATATGTAGCATTAAGAAAGGGAATCCCCTAAAGAATTCCCTTTCACAATTCTTGCGTTTTTACGAAGCATCCTTCCTAGCGCTGTAATGCAAAAGATCTTGTATCTTTGGGCTTCACAAAAACTTGCTGTTTGGGCTTCAGATTAAGCTGATCAAACTTTTCACGGGTCAGATAAACCGTAACCGCTTGACCATCCTCAAGCGCCAACTCACTTTGAATCTCCCAACCTAAGTGAACCACGCGCTGCACTCTGGCGGGTGCAGTAGAGTCGTCGGGTGAAAGCTGCACTACGACATCATGAGGACGCAAGAAAAGCTGGGGCTGACTGGTCGAAATGCCGCTTTGCTGAAAAATCCGGGCATCCCCAGGAAGGACATTCACTGGTCCGATGAAACTCATGACAAACGGACTAGCAGGATTGTCATAAATTTCGGCTGGGCTACCAATTTGCTCGATTCTTCCCTGATTCATCACGACAATTTCGTCAGACACTTCCATCGCTTCTTCCTGGTCGTGGGTGACAAATACGGTCGTGACATGAACTTTGTCGTGCAGGTTGCGAAGCCAGGTTCGCAGATCTTTACGCACCCTGGCATCGAGTGCGCCAAAGGGCTCGTCTAATAGCAACACCTTAGGTTCTACGGCAAGCGATCGCGCCAGTGCAACTCGTTGGCGTTGTCCGCCAGAGAGTTGGGAGGGATAGCGATCGCCCAAACTCTGGAGCTGAATCAAATCCAACAGTTCTTCTACACGGTTTTGGATGCGCGGCTTTGGCCACTTAGCGATTTCCAGCCCAAACGCAATGTTTTTGCGAACGGTGAGATGCTTAAACAGCGCATAGTGCTGAAACACAAACCCAATATTTCGGTCTTGCACGCTCTGATGTGTAGCATCCTTGCCTGTCAGATAGACTCTGCCACTGTCTGGTTCTTCTAGCCCAGCAATCACTCGCAGCAAGGTAGACTTTCCAGAACCCGATGGACCTAATAACGCAACGAGTCCACCCGTCTTAATCTCAACGCTAACTTGGTCTAAAGCAAAAAAATTGCCAAACTGCTTAGATACGTTTTCAACCGTAATGCCCACGCGGAAGCCTCCAAACGGTAATCGAGATAAATACAGTTATTCGGTCGGAATGCCGTATTTTATGTTTGTTATTATGGAGCTTCGTGTACCAAAAGTACAGTATCTTCTGTGACTTATCGTAATTTCTTTAGCATTTTGGCAGTATTTCGGCTTATTCTTCCGAATTTCCCTCACCTCTCAATTTTCGGTGCTGTTCTGGTCCTGTGGTTGTTGTAGCGAGGGGGCTTAGCCCCCTCGCTACAACAACCACAGGAATGAAACACAACCCAATTTCCCTATGGAAAAAAAAGTCAGGCTAATTCCCTTCTTGGTAGGAGGGAATGTGATTGAGAGTGGTGCAAGACTCAAGTAAATACTCTTGGAAGCGAAGATTACTATCAAGGATTTTTGTCTATGCTCGAACCTAATTCTTTTAGATTTGGCTTTCGGAAGCCTGCCCAGGCTTTTCTGGGGTTCTTTAAAGGGCTATTAGGTTCTCGTTGGCCTTCTTTGCTGATGTTGCTGCTAGGCGTTTACCTACCACTGTTAGGATTCGAGACTTTGGCGCTGAAGATTGGAAACTATGAAAGCGGCTTTCCCTGGGATGTTGCCATCCTGTTGTCCCTTCACAAAACAGCAAACCCCCATCTCGATCTATTTGCGTCAACGTTCACCAAGCTTGGGGTGTATTGGGGTGTATTTCCGTTTGCCGTTGTGCTTGGCGTGATTTTGCTGAGGCAAAGACAGTGGCGATCGCTTGCTTATCTGCTCACCACGCTTTTAGGTAGTTCTACCATCAATCTTGCCGCAAAAGGCATGATGCAGCGGATTCGTCCTCATCTGTGGGAATCACTTTATCCAGCAGCGTCAGGGTTTGCCTTTCCTAGTGGACATGCCATGTCAAGCATGTCACTCGTTGCGGCGCTGGTTGTCTTGACCTGGGGAAGTCGCTGGCAGGGGTGGGTGCTAACGGTTGGCGGACTATTTGTTGTGGCGATCGGTTGGACAAGAATCTATTTAGGAGTTCACTACCCCAGCGATATTTTGGCTGGTTGGCTAGTTTCAATCGGCTGGGCGGTTGGAGTCAGCCTAATTGTTAGACCTCACCTGCGAAGAGCAAGCGTTGACTCGCTTTAGCAGATAAAGCAAGGCGAAATTAGCGGCTACAGAAGCGCTTGAATTGCCATTAAGATTTCGGCATCAGTTGCCAGACTATTGTTGAAGCAAATTTCTGTATGTTGACTGATGAGAGTTCCAATGTATGTCTTTCCTGCTCCTTTCGAACCAATCAGCATGTAAAGGATTCGACTCATCACCTTACCTTAAACGTGAAATCACATCAGGCATTTAAGGGATTATCAATTAGCCGTTGCAAGACCGTGTCGAGGTTGGCGATCGCCCCCAACTCTAACTGAAATAAATCCTCAAGTGCAGAACGCAGCTCGGTTGCGGTACTCAACGTCTTTCGCTCGGTGGGATTGTCTAAATGATGGATTGCAAGCTGGTTATTGCGTAGAGCATAACGCCGATCTGAATCGGGTCTGGCAGCAATGAGTGAATTCACAAAGGGTGAGTTGGGATGAGTGGAAATATACCAATTGCTTACCTCATAATCGGGTAGCTGTTGTTCGTGTAGATCAAAACGATAGAGAGATTTCCACTCCTGCCCGGTAAATGCCTGCATGATGTAGGTACTGTCCTCTCCAATCAAGCGGAATAGCTCATGCGGGGTACTCTGTTGAAAATCTGGCTTCAGAGACAGGGGCGTTGTAAGGGTTAAGCCACCAAATCCAACATCTGCAACATAGGTTTCTCCATCCAAATCAATTTGTAGCAACATGTGGGTACGAGGCATAATGCTTCCTTTGGGAAGACCCCAAAGTACACGAGCCGCTAAGTTTCTCACTTGAAAGCCAAGGGCGAGCAACACTGACCGCAGCAACAGGTTTTGCTCAAAACAGTAGCCCCCCCGTCTTTCATGAATTAGCTTACGCTGCAAAGATTCTAAGTCTAGAAGAACAGGTTGTTTGAGCAGTGGATTGAGGTTTTCAAACGCGATCGCCTTTGCATGACAGAGGTGAATTGCCTGGAGCGTTGTCAGGGTAGGAGAGCGATCGCCACTATATCCAATGCGTTGAAAATAAGCATTAAGGTCTATTACATCCGGTATTTGTTTCATCCTATCTGCCGAGCTATAAGCTCCTATATTCCTTCTAAGATACTGATAGTTGTGAGAAACAGTTCAAGTTTACTCCTCACAAACCTGACTTAGCGGTGTTGCTTATGAGCTAGCTTAGGGAACTTCACCGCCTATCTTCGTTAGACTAAATCGTAACTTAGAGCGGTCAGTCAGAGGTGATGGCTTTGCAGAACTATACTTCAGACTCTAAGCCATCGTTTCTATATCAAGTTTTCGCACAATATATTTTGTTTTAGGAGAACTCCAAATGTTAGAAACCATTGCAATTCAAATTCCAGAAGATGCTCGAACTCTAGAGGACTTAGAGGAAACTGAGCGACAAGCATTGGCTCAAAAGTACCTCCGAAATCCGTTCTCTGTTCGCTGGTCAACATTGGCTCAATTATCCCAAAACCCTGAGCTATAGTGCGGTTTATCTCATACCACTTGTACAAAAAGCCACATATTGGAACTTGTCCCGCGTACGCGGGACAAGTT
>NZ_JACJPC010000044.1:0-8953 GCF_014695875.1 Leptolyngbya sp. FACHB-541
GCTGGAATCGCACGGGGGCGACCGCAGGGTTCCTTTTTCTCCAGCATCTCGCTGAGTCCTCCTGCTCGATAGCGCCGTAACCACTTCTGAACGCTGACCCGGTTGCGTCCAAGCAATTGCGCTGCTTGCTGTATCGTTGCCGCTTGCCTACTTTTGAGCAGATACAGCAGTTGTATCCGTTCTTTGCCTGATGCAGTTTTCTGCTCTCTCAGTAACCCTTTGAGGTCTTCCTCACTCTCACTAATCTCTAGCTTGTATACCCCTGCCATCCTTCGTCTTTGAACCCATCAAAAGCTTTGTACCATCTGTAGCCTTACTTTGAAGAATTGGTATTAGCTAGCTGGTGCTACCAACTATCAAGCCGGGAAAGACGGTTCTCCACTCACTTGTGAGGACTAACACTAACCCTCAAACACTCGACTTTCTACATTGCACCGCTTCAATCACACCTTCCAAAGCAAAACCAGAACCGTTGTTTTTTCGTTGCTTAGTGACGAAAAAACAACGGTTCTGGTGCAAGACACGAGTGTACCTACAACAGCCCTCTATAGCGAATAAATATGAGAACGACCGCCCACGATCCCAAAGCTACTTTGATTGCTACTAAAATATTCAAAATTGGCAAAATTCCACCACTCAACAGAGCGCCGAAATCACCGTGGGGAAGTTCAAATCCGGACAGCGTTATCACGGACAGTAAAATAAATACGAGCACTGATACCTTTTCCCAGGCAGCGGCGTGCCAACGCTGGTAAATCCCCTGCATCCATTCTGCAGACGAGGTCATGGCAATCAGTCCGATCGCCGTTCCCCCAGCTACTCCAGCCGCAAAGCCTCCTCCTGGACTAAGGTGTCCACGAATCGCTAATTCAACTCCCACCAAGGCAGATATGGTTGCCCCCAACCGCGCCAGAATAATGGAAGATTCGTCGCTAAATTGGTAGACCTTTTTAGGTGGCCGTTCATTGGATAGGAGATACTTAGTTCCCATGATGGCGATTGTAAAAACAACCACTTCAAAAATCGTGTCATACAGGCGATTACGCAGGATGATACCTGAAACGGCATTCGGTATGCCGCTATCCTGAACTACCGCATCGACGATGGAGAACGGTAAGGTAGGAGCCGGATTTTCAGACAAAAATAGCATTTTGAAGAAAAATGCAATTCCTGCGACAATATAAACCCATTTCATCCCTTTATCTCCGATTTTGATGAGCTGTTGTGACTAAATCGTACAGGGACAGAAACCATTTCGGTTTGCAAAATCTCGTGGATACGAGGGAGACGTGTCGTTGTTGTGTAGGGGAGAATTGCTTCGGTCTGTGATTTCCCTTCTAAAGGCTCCGTATAGGCACAAATAGCATGTACATCCTTATCTACAAGGGCTTGGTGCAGATCTTCCTCGTCCATGTAAGGTACGAGTTCGACTCGCATATAATGCTTGCCAAATACAGCGCGCAGATCTTCCAGTAGTTGGCGGAAGGAATGTTTTGGGGGAGATTCCGTTAAGTTGCCAGTAGCAGCCTCATCTTTTAACACCCCTAACCGCAACACCAAGGACGATCGCACAGCTACCGCATACAGGCTAATCGCTAACAACGTTCCCACCAATGCCTCGGTTAAAGCCACGTCTGGAGCACCCAGTACCGTGTAGACAAGGGCGGCGATCGCGCCCAAAATGCCCCGCATCACGAGAGCATGGTAAGGGTTAGTTTGAAAGATCACCATTGCAGCGGCCAGCGGCAACAGTGCAACAATGATATAAACATAGCTATCCATCACTACGCCTCCTAAAATTGAGGGTACGGCTGGGACTGCTGCTGGAGCAATAGGCTAGGACATAGCCCAGCATCGTATTCCACAGGACTAGGGAAAGAATTGCTAGGAGCAGGAGCGGCCACTCACGCGGGCGGAGCAGGAGCAGTCCTGTAATGATGCTAATCGATCCCAAAGTGTCTGATACTGAAAGGTTGTGGAGTTTGAACAGCACCGATCGCTGAGTCAACAGAGACGAAGTACCCCAAAACCAGAAGAATAACCCAACTCCAATACAGAGGTAGCTCAACAGGTTAATCATGAATCCCCCATCCGCTTGAGAATATGGGCCAGCAGCATAAATCCGGCATCTCCTACACTCAGGATGATGACACCCGCAACACCTAGCATCCAGTCATCCCGCAACACCGAAATCAGCAGAATCATCACTGCGGCTTTCGTTGCCACGCTAGAAAATGCCAGCATGGTTTGCCAAATGTCTTCATCCTTCCATGCTTCGTAGAGAGGGATTAGCAGCGCCACAATCATTGCCATCAACGCCAGATTGAGAATCATGGCTGTTTCCTCCTACATACGCGATGAACTTCGTACCAGCCGTCTTCGTGATACTTCAAGACGGTGGTTTTAGGGGTAAAGGTAATTAGAAATATGTCCAGGAAGATAAGGCCAGGTGTTCGCCTTGTCTTAACCCGCTCCATAATAATTTCTTCCTGAGTATGGGGTTGCAAAATCAGTTGAATGGCTTCCGAGTAGGCTTGAGGAATGGCTCGAACAATTTTCCAGATTGCTTGTATCAACTCCTTCAGTCGTGTGGGTGAAGTTGCGCCGCGAGGTAACAGTAATGCAACGCTCACACCAATGATGATGTTTGCCACACTCAGGTTAGCCGTTAGCAAGAACCAGATTACTAATCGAAGAATGATATGTGCAATCATGCCATTGCCATCCAGAAGAGCGCGACTAAACTTAGGCCCATAACACCGACTAAATGTTCAAATTCCTCTAGAACACGGGGTAGTTTCAGAACCACCTGCCGGAAAATTGCCAGGTAAAGAATCCACCCCAGGAAGATGATGCCTAAAGGCTTCACAATATTTGCGAAGGTATATGCCTCGTAATACACAACGTTAGCCGCGAACAATCCACCTAGAAGCAGCGCCATTGCAGCCCAAAAGCCTGGTTGAAGAGAGGGTCGCTCTAACTCACTTAGGTTTTTGTGAGGCAAAAAGATGAACTTCGCAAACGAAATAGAGGTTCCTAAAGCAGCAACGTTCATCGCAATCACCTGCCAGGGCAGCAAATTCTTCATGGTTAACACCTTTGCCCCAAAACCCGACAGCAAAGGAAATCCTGAAATTGAGAAGCTGGCAATCACGAGGGCAATCCAGAGGGGAGTATGGAGCGATCGCTGGTTAAGTTCCTTGAAACTGCGACTGGGTAACTTCCCGGCTTGTAGAAACAGAGAAGCCTTTACCAACCCGTGGGTTAGGGCATAGAAACCACCCACTTCCGGAGCCGCCAGGATGAAGCCCAACTGCGACACCGTATGGAATGCCAGCATCCGTTTTACATCCTTCTCAAAGACTGCATAGAATACCCCCAACAGTGCCGTTCCTACCCCAAAAAAACGCACAATTGGGTCCATCTCTTCTAGAAAAAGGGCGAAACGCACCATCGGCAGAACTCCTGCTTTTACAACCATCCCAGACATAAGAGCCGAAACGGGCGATTCTGACTCAGAGTGGGTGAGCGGGAGCCAGAGTCCTGATACAAATATGCCTGCCTTAGTCAGCAGACCTAAAAAAATGAGGGCGATCGCTTCATAAGGTGCTCCCCGTAATCCTTCAAAACCAAAGGAATGATGGGCTTTATAAACCAGTACTGCTCCCACTAAATAGAACAGCATCGCGATGTTACTGATGAATAAATAGCGCAGCCCAACCCAGATCGATCGATCTGTTCTCGGATAAGTAATAAGCAAGAATGCAGCAATACTCAAAACCTCTAGTGCTACATACAAACTAATCAAATCGGAGCAGATCAGTGCTGCATTCACACTACCGTGAAGGATCAGGGTTTGTGCAAAAAAGAAGGAGGAGCGATCACTCTGCCAGCAATAAAAAATGACAGCGGTTGTAACGAGAGCATTGGTCAGAATAAAGAAACTTGCTAACGGATCTAACAGCAGGCTAACCCCAAAGTTATCCAGTAACCGTAGCGTAATGGGTTCGGATGCAAGAAATAGCCATATAGAATAGGCTACCGAAGCTAGAGTGCCAGCCAAGGCAAGCGAGCGCGAGAGGCGAGGTAACAGGTAAATCAGAAACCCTACCGAAAACGGAAACCCAATCCAGGCCAAAGTAAGGACTGTCATAATGTTTGATTCCGCTCAATCTCGTTGCTTTCTAGGGTGGGATTATCACGCGACAGCTTCATCACACCGACCAGCATAAGAGCCTGAATTGAAAAGCCAATAACAATTGCTGTCAGAATGACTGCCTGAGGTACGGGGTCAGCATAGGCTTGTGGCGTTCCCTCAGTAACAATAGGCGTAAACCAACCATCTCGCGCTGCTATGACGATGTAGTAGGCAATCACCCCAGTACTCATAACATCCATAGAGATGATTTTCATGACCAGGTTCTTTTTCAGGATAATGCCGAAGAACCCTAATAAAATAGTGGCTAAAGCACAAGCTTCTAACACAGATTCTTCTAATAACATCTGCATAAGCACCTTCAGAAAACACGTCACACAAGATGAAACGACGCGAATCGTTACTCACTCGCTGCTTTTACAGGAGTGGTGAGTTCTGGGATGGGCTCAGTGGATGAACCAAAGGCAACCCGCAAAAAAGGTGGAGCCAGAAAAGTTGTTAAGATCACCATAATAATAATCGACACCTCCAGCGGCTTATCCAAAACGCCGCTAGCTGAGCCAATGCCAGCAAACACTAAACCCACCTCACCTCGAGGGATCATCCCAACTCCGATCGCGAAGCGATTGATTCCGGGTAGTCCAAACACTCCCCAACCCGTCACCAGTTTGCCAACGATCGCTACCCCTACCAAAAAGACAGCAATCAATAGTCCCGCCCGATTCTCCGGTATCATCGGGTTCAAAACACCGAGGTCAGCACGCGCTCCCACCGTCACAAAGAAAATGGGTACCAGTAAATCGGCGATCGGTTTGATTAATTCATCTAACTCGTTCCGGGCATCGGTTTCATCAAGCACCAAACCCGCTGCAAAGGCACCCAAAATCGCTTCGAGGTGAATGGCGTTACCTAAAAATGCCATAAAGAAAGCGAAGATGAATGCCGGAATAACAATATTCCCACGGGTTTTGAGCTGATCTACGATCGCCACAAAACTTTTGTTAAAGACACCCCCCAGCAAAATTGATCCAAGCAAAAATGCCGTAGCACTGACAATCAAGTAAATGACATTGGCAACATCAATCTCACCGGTCTTGGCTAAGCTAGCAACCACAGCCAGGACAATAATGCCGAGGACATCATCAATCACCGCTGCGCCAACAATGATTTGCCCTTCTTTGGATTTGAGTTGACCTAACTCTGACAACACTTTAGAGGTAATGCCGATACTCGTTGCCGTTAACGCCGCCCCCGCAAAAATCGCTGGAATTGCTGCGACATGAAAGAGCATCATTAACCCTGCCGTGCCTGCTGCAAAAGGTGCCGCGACTCCAACACAGGCGACAACCGTGGCTTGAATTCCCACTTCCTTCAGTTGCCGTAGATCGGATTCCAGTCCAATTTCAAATAGCAGAATAATTACGCCGATTTCAGCCAGAACCGAAATCACTTCACTTTGCGACTCAAAGATCCGGGTCAGCGCATCCGGTGCCAATTGATTCAATCCTTGCAGCGCTGTCATAATCACCGAGTCAGAGGCAGACAGCCCTCCTTCGGGAAAGATCACCAGGTGCAACGCCGAAACACCAACAATCACACCAGCGACTAGTTCCCCCAGGACGGGCGGAAAATCCAATCGCCTAGCAACCTCTGCACCGAGCTTGCTAGCCAGATAAATCACCACCAGCGTCAGCAATACGCCAGACAGAATAATGGGTGAATCTTCAGCAACAACGGTCGCTAGGACTGGTATCGGAGCCATGAGAGCAGCTATCTCCCCACTGAAAGGAGGCAGAATGTTGGACAAAATCATGAGTTTAAAGCGATGAAGGTTAAGGGTTTGAGGGAGCCACAAAACGGCGGGGGTTATGAAAAAAGCAACCGATTAAGGACGGTCATGCTTTGGATTTTTGAGTAACGGACAACAAAAAGCCGGGGTCATGACCCGGCCATTTAGGTCTGCATCGTTTCGATTCAACAGCCGTCTGGACCACAGAAACTGTGCCCGTACAGTACCTCCGCGTCACAGATATAGATCATGCCCGCATAATCGAGGAAGAACTTGATTGCGACCTGGTCCGCAATATTCTCGGCCATATCCCGATCCGGGGTGAGTACCTCGAATTTTATATTCGCCGTGGTGTCAGAAACACTGGGTTGTCCCGACGAGCGCACGTTGCGACTGCCTTTACCGCCAGTTGCCACAACCGTATAACCGGTTGCCCCGGATTCTTCGATGATATCGGCGATCTTTTTCAGCAGAATCTTTTCCGTGACGATGACGAGCTTTTTGGCTGGCTTAGCCATGTTGGTTACCTCCTTACCGTAATTGATCTTATATATTGAGTCGCTTGGTCTGCCGGGTCAAGGGAGGGCCGACAGACCGCGACCCGTCTTGGATTAGCTGCCGCCCATCCCGCCTATCGCCTGGGCAAGCCCGAGGAAGAGCGGTATTCCCACGCCAATCGCAATGGGTGTACCGATAGCTGTGGAGGCACCGATGTAGGCGGAGGGATTGGCTGACGGAATCCCGGCTCGCAACGTGGGTGGGCCTGAGATGTCTGAACTGGAGGCGGCGATGACGGCCAGAACCACAACACCACCCATGCTGAATCCTGTGGTGTAGTGGGCAATCATACCGAGACCAAAGGCAATGAGCCCATGCAGCAGCGGTGCCACTACGCTATACACGACGTACCACTGAGCCACCTTACGTAGTTCGCCAATCCTTGACCAAGCCTCCATACCCATGACCACCATCAAGATCGAAAGCAAGCCGCGAAAGGCGGGATCGTAGAAGCTTTGATAGACACTTTCCGGCTGGGCTAATATGCCAAGAGCAATGCCGAGCAACATTGCCGATAGGGCAGATCCCTGGAGGCTTTCCTTCACGATCGGCCATATTTTGACCCGATTATCCGCAGACCGTTGCTTTCTGAGATACTCTTGTCGGCTGCTGGGATGATCACCTGCGGGACTGGAAGACGTGCCTGCGGGACTGGGATAATCGCCTGTGGTACTGAAAGACGTGCCTGCAGGTAGAGATACGCCTGCGGTACTGAAAGCCGCGCCTGCGGTACTGGTATATTCTCCTGCGGGACTGGGATACTCCTGCTTGCTGATAGACTCGCCTGCTGCACTACGCTTCTTCTTTTTGAGATAAATGTTGGCCACCACAATCGCCGTTACGAGCGCTGGGATATCCATGAAGGGATAGAGTGCGCCAGCCCATGCCTCGTATTGCATGTTTGCTCCATCCAGTGTCGTCAGGGCGGCGGCCATAGTAGAGCCACTCACAGCACCAAACAACCCCCCGGTCGCAATCGCATCTACGGTTTTGACCTTCGGCAGCTTGGCCAACGTATAGCGCGCGATGAATACAACGAGAATTCCTATTGCTATAGCAAACGCTACGGGTAACACCATCTCCGTTAGGTTGGAATTACGGATCGCCTGACCACCGGTCAGACCGATTTTCATGAGCAGCATGAAGACGATGATCTGAGTAATCGCCTCTGGAATTACCAATTCGCTACCAAGGGCGGCAATGACCATACCACCAATCAGAAAGCTGAGTGTTGGGGACTGCAACTGCTTAACGAAGTCCATTAAGAACAAGGACAAAAAATCCACGAATACCTCCTTGTGGCTCCTCTAACGAGGGGTGACTATTGTGATAGGTGACTTTAAAGAGTAAGGGAGAAGCGTTTCGCCCCTACAGCACAGGTGTTCCGCGAGAACATGTCGCCAGGGTGTTTAGAATGAACACTCTCCCAATGGGACTGGAAGGTTATAGCTGTCCTGTACTAACATTCATAGAGTTTTATCTACTGAAGTTAGAACTTCCATGTACTTAAGTCTATCGTTCTGCTTAAGTTTATCGTTAAATCCGCACAAATTTGCGATCGCTCTACATGAATCTGCTAAGTAATATCAAATGCAAATCATAAGGTTTTCCTTATATTTCTAGAAAACCTGTGTGCATATTTCTGATCAATCTGAATTGCGATCGCAGAGTTTTCTCACTGCGACATGCTCTCCACCAAAGAGCTAAATGACTGTCGTTCTCCCTTTGTCTCGTGTCAACTACCTTGGTCGATTATCTAAATTCACCTTGTCCGGTTAAGGACAACTCGAATGAATTGTCGCGCTAGAGTGACAACTACTGATTGCCCCTACAAAGCGAGACTAGATTTGGACTAAAAGTGGACTGTCGTGTGCACACGACAGCCCGTTCAACCCCAGTTAAATCGTGAATCAGTAACGCCAGAAGTATGATACTGACGTAGCATAGTTGCTCTTCTGAGCAACTATGCAAAGCGTACATTGCAGATCGCCCTGTCAGAGGCTACTTCGATTGAGTACGCTCTAGCGCAGATTGCTTGCGAAAGCTTTCCGCTTGAATGTCCAAGAATGAGAGCATGATGCACTAATCGGTCTACCGCAGCGACCGTCATGGTGGAGTCAGAAAAGATCGCATCCCATTGACTAAACGGCTGGTTCGCCGTGACCAGCAAACTCCTGCGCTCATAACGATGAGCGATGAGTTCAAACAGCACGCCCGTTTCTGCTTCACTCTTTTTGACGTAGCCTAAGTCATCGATAATGAGCAGATCGAAGCGGTCGAGTTTCGTGAGGATTGCTGACAATTGCAATTGCAGTTTGGCATATTGCAACTGCTGGACTAGTAGTCTACCAAGTGAACTTTGCCTAGTGGGGGTATTGCTGGTAAGCTGACTCAAACCTAGAGAGATGGTCATGAGTGAGAAGCGCTATATTGTCGATTTGACAGATGCT
>NZ_JACJPC010000045.1:0-27183 GCF_014695875.1 Leptolyngbya sp. FACHB-541
GCAGGTGAAAGAGAGACTTGATGCTTTAACACCAGAAGTAATCTTCTCGATTGTAGGGCGACGGTCTATTTTAGATGCCTTATCTGTAGCTGAACTTTAGAGAATTGGTATAACTAGCGCTTTTCACCACTCTTTTCACATCGGCCACGCTTTATTTCACCAAGGGTTTGTATTCAAAACAACAAACTTGAAGAGACGGTGAACTGTACTGCTCTGCCGATGACAAACTTTCGGTAAATGTGAGTACATGAAAACGTGGGTCGCGTAAGTTTACCTAAAAACCAGATTTAGCTTCTATAAGCTCGGTCTCCCTACTGAAATAGGTTCTGCATTTACCTCACTACATCTACCAACGGCGAAATTGTCTTTTGACTTTCAAAGCCAGTGCCGGCCCCTAAATGCAGAAACAAGACTGGAGTCTGGTTCATTCATCACTCACCACACGTGGCCTTACCAGGGAAATGTGACCTACCTGTCAGCTATTTGACGAACTATCGAATTTCTACTGAATTTACTGAATTTAAGGAAGACAGCAATGAAGCTTCGTGGATATCTTTTTGCAGCCGCTACAGCCGCTACAGCCGTAGCAGGACTAACAGTTCCCGCTCAAGCTGCCACTTTTGGCAACACCGGTATCACCTTTGACAAAGATACCACTGTAAACTTTTCATTCCAGGAATCTCACGGTAGATTTCGGTCAGACCTGGGTATCCAGCAAGTAGGCGCACCCGGCAGTTTCACCACCCTGTTTAGCGAAGCAAACCCTGGCTATGACAGCAGTGCGAATGATTGGGCTGGAAGCTGCGGTAACACTGTACAAAACTGCGACACCTCCTTCAAGTTTGAGGCAGGTAAGACTTATAGCTTCGTTTTGACCAGAAACTCCGGCACGAATGGCGTATCTGCTAACCGGGTTTTCTCCACCAACTCACTCAACAGCAACAACTCCAAGCAGGCTATTTTCACCGGTGACCTGTTCAGTGGCGGTGCCACCATCGCCTTTGAGGACATTGGTGGAACTGCCAATAGCGCAACTTGTGCAGCTCAAGGCAGCAATCCTAAGGCCGATTGCGACTTCAACGACTTCATCGTTACAGCCCAAGCTGAAAGTGAAACTAGCGAGTCTGTTCCCGAACCCGCAACTCTTGCTGGTCTAGGCGCAGTAGCGGCTGGCTTTGTTGCGTCTCGTCGTCGTCGCAAAACGGCTTAAGTTGCTGAATTCATTGCTCCTTGAATAACTCAATGAATGGTAGCGTGGCTAGCTGCGCTACCATTCATTGCCTCAAAAGAGATTCAGGTGAAGGGAGATTTAGGTGAAAGGACGGTTCAGGTAGCAGAGCGATCGCCCACCTAATCTCCCCAACCTCCCTATCCCTTTTCGTGCCGGCAGATCACTAGCAACAAAGCCAGCTCTGAACCACAGTTCATCAAGGTTTTGTATTGAAAGCAACAAACTTGAAGAATAGGTAAACAAAGGCACCACGCCGATGACAATCTCTCGGAGCGTGTGAGTAGATAAGAACATGGACCAGTACATTCACTTAGCCTCCAAAGTTTACGAGAAGTACTAAATAGCAGCCCATCTGATGACTCTGTATCTATCTCATCGCATCTACCTTAAATAATAGGGATTTAACTTCCGAGTTATAAAAGCGATTGTTGATACGATCAAAACACGGAGAAGCTTCGGTCTATTTTGAGACAGTCTGAGTAATGCCTATCCGCCCCATGAAGGATTACTCAACACTCACAAGTCAAAATCATCCAATCTCTCCCCATCAAGGAAAATAGCAATGAAGCTTCGTGGATATCTTTTTGCCGCAGCTACCGCCGTTACTGCCGCATGTTTAACCGTTCCTGCTCAAGCAGCAAGCTTATTCAACAACAGTAATCCGATCTCATTCAGCAAAGACACCAGAGTTGAATTCAAGTTTCATGCTTCTCATGGTGCTTACCAATCTACCCTTGCTGTGTATAACAGCAACAGACAACGGCTGCAAAATCTGTTCGTAGAAGATTTACCACGTGACCCAATTTCGGGCGGTAAAACTAATCAATACAACAACGTAGACTCTCGCGGAACTTGTGGAGTCACAGTTAATCCTGCGCCTTGCGTCACCACATACACTTTTCTGGCTAACACCTCTTACTATCTGGGTTTAAGTTCCTTAGGAATTAACACAACCGTTTTTTCAGATGATCCTGTCGGAGGTGCTACCCCTGGTGGCTTTAGATTCGTTGCGGATGTTGATTCTGTTCTTTATCCAACCAAGTATGCACCACCTACCGGTGCTAACTTTAAGTCTTTACCGCTCCAGAATGGCGAGACGGCAATCCTGATTAATGATTCCTCGCCTGTTGACCGAGATGCAAATGATTTTGTTGTTACGGCTAAGTCTGTACCAGAACCAGCAACTCTGGCTGGATTGGGTGTAGTCGCGGCTGGACTAGCAGCTTCCCGCCGCCGTAAGGCAGGGCAAACAGCTTAGTTCAACACTTGACCCAATAGCTTGAATTATTTGGGCTAGTTAAAAAATTGTGTGAGCTTCCTGATTGGAAATAGCAGAGTGTGACGAATCGCACTCCGGGGCTAGAGAGTCAAGAGATGGCTGGAAGTTCATAGTGTCTTTGACGGGAGTTGGAACCGTAGGGGTGTTCCAACTCCCATTTCTTGTAAGCATTTCTCAGAATATGGGCGCCAAGATAGATATGTTAGTATTTAAATATATGGGCTTAAGCTCTAGCAAATACTGCGAGAGTTAGCTTTAAAGGATAAGTCTTGCTGCTTATTCTAATTGCGATAGCTTCGGTTAGCTTGACATTCGATCGGGTTAACTTGTAGCTATTTGCAGAGTTATTTCAATAATTGTCCCTGAAAGCCTCCAGAACTGAGTATGCTGCTGCATAAGGTCAGGAAATGTTTGTTTTATACCCCTGAAACTGTGAGGTTTTTCTTGTGATTGCCATCTCACTGCGCCCGACCGGACGCAAGTGGGGCACAGTTAGCTTCGCCTCCACTCTTCATCTCTGTCCCGTTTTAGATCTGCTCATGACGGATGTTCCGGCTCGATGGCAAGCGGAAGTCAGACTTGGATTACAAGAAGCTCTGGTCAATGCTGCCAAGCACGGTAACAAGCTAGATCCAAATAAAACGGTTTTGGTTGAGTTTTACATTCTAGAAAACGAATACTGGTGGGTCATTTCTGATCAAGGCTCTGGGTTTTCTCCTACTTGTTCCCATACGCTTGACCGCCCTGAGGGCAAAGATATTCACCAGGTAGGTGAGTGTGGGAGAGGACTTTTTATCCTTCATCAAGTTTTTGATCAGGTTCACTGGAATCAGCAGGGCACGGAATTAAGGCTTTGTAAGCAGATTAAGAGCCGTTCCAAGCTCTCTTTAGGGCACTAGTTTTTGGATTGCTGCCAGGTTGTCAGAGCAAGCTGATGAACCTCACGCCAGGGAACGGTGTGCTTTTTTGCTAAAGCTGCACAGTCCTCGTACTCTGGCTGCACATTGGCGATCGCCCCTCCTTCCCCCCAAGCCACTTTCACCCTGATTTCTCCTAGAGTTGTCTGCACTGTCTGCATCTCTCGATGCAAAATGCTGCGCTGCTGAACAGCGTGACGAATTCCTAACGTTGTGGTTTCCCGAAAGATCACGGCTTCACACTGCTGCACCCGCTCCGGATGACAAATAACCGTGAGTAGAATGCCAGGACGCGACTTTTTCATTCCAATCGCTTGCGTAAATACGTCTACTGCACCTACTGCAAACAGAGCATCAAAGATGTAGCCGATCGCCTGTGGATTCAGGTCGTCGATTTGGGTTTCTAGCACTGCAATGGATTGTTGGGATGGGAGGGTGGAAGTGGGGGAGTGTGAGAGTGGAGCCTCCGGCGATGGGTTGGTATGGAAGGTCAGCTTGGTTTCTTCTGTAGTTCCTGGTCCCTCACCCAACCAGAGCCGCAAGATGTTGGGAATGGGCAAATCGCGAGAGCCTGCACCGAGTCCAACCCGTTGCAGCATCATGGTGGGAGGAGCACCAAACTGAACAGCAAGGGTAGTGGCGATCGCCGCTCCAGTTGGTGTTACTAGTTCTCGCTCAATACCATTGCTGTAAATCGGTACCTGACGCATTTCCCACAGCTTGAGGACGGCGGGTGCAGGTACAGGCAACCGTCCATGCGCCGCTCGAATTGTGCCACCGCCGGTTGGCAAGGGTGAACAGTAGAGTTGGTCAATTCCCAGCCAATCTAAACCGAGGCAGGTGCCTACAATATCGGCGATCGCATCCGTTGCCCCTACTTCGTGAAAATGAACCTGATCCGCTGGAATTCCGTGTACTGCGCCTTCTGCTTCTGCTAACTGACGAAATACGGCTAGACTCCAGGCTTCTGCTCTTGCAGGTAACCCTGCGGCTCGGATCATCGCCTCAATTTCTGGTAAGTGACGAGTGCCGTGAGCAGGGTTGGTTGAGTCGTGAGGGCGATCGCCATGACCATGAGCATCATGACTGTGACTGCCTCGACTATGAGTATCGTGACTATGACTGCCTGGATCGGAACTGCGTGGCGATATCATGGAAAAGCGAGTGCGATCAAACGTAGGAACGGGATCAACCCCTACTTCCAGGTTTGATTGGGTAGGAAGATTAACCGCCGCGACTAATTCGACATGCACTTTGGTTGCTCGCTGACCATTGCGCTGAACCTGTTCTGTCCAGAGGCGATATTCCTCAGATATTCCCAGTAGCTTGAGTTTGTCAATCAAATAGTTCAGTGGAACGCCTGCATCCACTAGAGCACCCAAACACATATCTCCAGCAAGACCCGTTGGGCACTCCAAATACGCTAGTTTCTTCATAGTTTAATAAGTCCGATAGACACAATTAAGAACCAGGGAAGCGTCCCTTTGGGGCTCTCCCCGGTTCTTATAAAGATAATTTTCAAGCAGTGTGGCGGTTTGCAGTTAAAAGTCCTAAGAGAAAATTATGGCAACGGTTTTTACAATCCATCCGGACACGCCTCAAATGCGTTGGATAGAGAAAATTATGGACGCTTTGCGAGACGGGGCAGTGTTGCTATACCCAACGGATACAGTCTACGCGATCGGGTGTGATCTCAATGTTAAATCGGCAGTGGAGCGGGTACGGCAGATTAAGCAACTGTCCAGCGATAAACCCTTAACCTTCCTTTGTTCTTCGCTATCTGACATTGCTAGCTATGCTTATGTGACGGATTCAGCCTACCGCACTCTCAAACGGCTGATTCCTGGACCCTACACCTTCTTGTTGCCTGCGACCAAGCTGGTTCCCCGACTGGTGATGAGCCCAAAGCGTAAGACGACAGGCATTCGTGTTCCTGATAATGCTATTTGTCAGGCGTTGCTTCAGGCTTTGGGCAACCCGATTATTTCGACTTCTGCACCGACCGCCTGTCACAAGGCTGACACCCAAATTTCCAAGGCAGAGCTGTTTGACCAGCTTGATGGGTTGGTTGACGTGATGATTGAGGACGGTGAGCCGGTTGGCTATCAGGTTTCCACGATGCTGGATTTGACCGGAAAGGAACCCATCATTACCCGAAAAGGATTGGGATGGGAAGCGGCAGCGGCATGGGCTGTAGAGGCAAGTTAAGAACCAGTTAGCCGATTGTCCTATGCAGACGCAGGATTGGAAGACTTTGTTGCCGGATAAAAATTTTCGGCAGAATTTAGTATGGAGCTGATTCTCAAAGGGTTTGATAGGAGAGCTAGCCACCTAGAAGGAGCAATTGCCCCTTCTATCGGCTCCGGCCCAGACAGCTACCCCGAAGGCTAATTCAAAGAGTGACACACGACTGTCACAGTAAACTGGCATAGCCGCATAAAGTCAAAGTGTAGTCGGTTGGGAGGGTGAAACCTAAACGCTCCCTTGCCCCCAATTCTCTACACTTGTTAACGTGCATCACCCAAGGTCAAGCCATGAATGTCGAACCTGTGAATTCTGCTGGCTCCTCTAGCCAGAATGAAAGCGATGCCCTGCACACAGGGCTGCAACCTGATGATCAGTCCATTGCTTCCGTTGAATCTGCAAACGACGAGTTTAACGCCCCCGATTCTCAAGTCCAACCCGGATCGCAAACCATCAGGCTGGTGCAACTCATACTTTCTGAACTTCAAGCAGAAATTCACACTTTATCGGCAAGCGCTGAGGCGGTCGCAACCCGCATTGCAACCGAGGTTGAGCGAATTTGTGCAAAAAGCGATCGCATTCAAACCTCGGGTCAAATTCAGTCCTGGCAAAACACCCTGGCCCGCCATCGGCTACAAAAGTGCATCGAATATTATCGGCTAGGCTCCCGGCGTGGCAGGGTCGATCTACACAGCCATTTGAGTGCGATTGTCTATCGTCATGTGGCAACCAGTCGAGCGCAGCTAGGGTTTCAGGGACGCTACAGCCTGATCGAAGACTTCTTGCAGGGCTTCTATATTGAGGTGCTAAAAGCCTTCCGGCGAGAGAACCAGCTCCCTGAGAACTATAGCCCCCGCACACGGCTAGAACTGGCGGAATACATGGCATTCACTGAACAGTACGCCAAACGTCGGATCACGCTACCAGGACATCGCAATCAGCAGTTGGTGGTACTGCGGGCCCAAGGCTTTTCTCGCCGCCAACCTCCAGAAACAGCCCTCGATATTGAAATGGCGGTTGAATCTGCTAAAGGCGAAGAGGCAGAAGCTTACAGCCGCGCCCCCGTAGTGCAGCAGGTGCGAGAGCAAATGGTTGCAGATGCAACTGATCCAGCAGAATCGGTGTTGCGCGATCGCGTAGTTACCGAGTTGGTGCAATATCTAGAATCTCAGGGACAGTCTGACTGCATCGACTATCTCACCCTGAAGCTGCAAGACCTGTCTGCTCCTGAAATTGACTCAATTTTGGGACTGTCTGCCCGCCAGCGCGACTACTTACAGCAGCGATTTAAGTATCATGTTGAAAAGTTTGCTCGCTCTCATCGCTGGCAGTTGGTACATCAGTGGCTCGGTGCAGACCTGGATCAAAATCTGGGAATGCCCCAAAAAGAATGGCGAGCTTTTGTTGAGCGGCTATCGCCCGAACAGCGCCAATTAATGCAGCTCAAAGGAATGCAGATTGGAGAGCAGCGTCCCGTTAATCCCAACACTTTGTCCCCTCGCTCTGACGAAGAGATCGCCAAAACGCTCAAATGCACTCCTAAGCAGGTCCACAAGCGCTGGGTACAGATCCTAGAATTAGCTTGGCAAACCCGCAACCACAGCAACGTAGATTAATCTACCAACGCTCTTAAAGTGCTCTTAAAGTGATGTTCCCATTACAGAACCGCAGTGCAACTTGTACCTGCAACTTAAACCAAAATCCATCAGGGTTAAATATTTCTTGTACAGGGGCAAAGCATTGTATAGGAGAGCTTAGAAAAGTTTCAAAGTAATAAAAAGCTTCATCTCAAGGCTTCGTTCCTAAAAAAACTTAAACCTGTGTTTACGTCTATTAATGAGTGGGTATTCTCTGCTTGAGAGGGCATAAAAGAGAAGAGTTTCTATGCTCTTGTCTCTACCTTAATCCTGAACTTCAGTCATGAAAGAAAATGTAGTGGCATCCTTTCTTATAGGAATAGGGATGGGGGAATTAAGCTATGTTAGAGCACCAACTTGCCGAACCGATGCCCTCGCTACAGTCAGAACAGTTGCTTCATCTGCTGATTGTTGAAGATTCACCAGCAGACCTGAATCTGGCAATCATCACGCTTGAGGAAGCAGGTCTTCAAATTACTTACGACAATGTAGACACGATCGCTGATTGCCAACAGTGTTTAGAGCAGCACACCTATGATGCGCTGCTGTCTGACTATCGGTTACCTGGTTTTGACGCGTATGTGGTTCTGGAGCTACTTCAGCAGTCGAAACAGGACATTCCCCTGATTTTGATGACCGGGACGCTGGGCGAAGAGGCCGCAGTAGAGTGCATCAAAGCAGGAATGACAGACTATGTATTGAAAGATCGGTTGTTTCGGCTACCGATGGTGCTGGAGCGATCGCTCCAGGAAGTTGCCCTGCGTCGTCAAAAGCAGGAGGCGATCGCCCAGATCCAACAGCAAGCTCAGCGAGAGCAGTTGCTTAACCAGATTAGCCAATCTCTTAATTCCAGCCTCGATCCAGACTACATTCTGCAGCAGATTGTAACTCGCACGGGAGAGTGCTTCGGCGTTGATCGGGTGACCATTTTCTCGCTTGACTCTGAATACGTAAAGGTCTTGAATGAGTGGCGAGCTAATGACCAGGTTCCTTCTGTTAAAAACTTCAAGCTTCTTTTATCGGTGCTACCTGAGAATTTAGTGCCAAACTCGGAAACATCATGGTATCGAGTGCTGCACGCACCCAGATTTTTAGAGAGTCCTCGCGCTCCAGACTATCAAGCCCAAGTGCAGGCAACGCAAACGCTCTCTGTGCTCAGAGTGCCGATCTTTATTCGCGATCAGCTCTTTGGCGGCTTGGTTCTGCAAATGACGACCGCCTACAGAACGTTCACAGAGGCCGAAATTCATCTGCTTCAGCGAATTGCCGAGCAGACGGCGATCGCTCTTTACAATGCCCAGAGCTATGAACATTTAGAGCGACTGGTTCAAGAACGCACCCAACAGCTAGAGCAAGAAAAATTGCTCTCCGACGCTGCCAATCGCGCTAAGACTGAATTTCTGGCACATATGAGTCATGAACTACGGACACCGTTAACCGGAATACTGGGTTTCTCTAGCCTGCTCTCAAAACAAGTGTTTGGGTCGCTCAACGAGAAACAATTGCAGTATGTTAACGGCATTTCTTCCTGTGGACAGCACCTACTCGAACTGATCAACGATTTGTTGGATCTGTCTAAAATTGAGGCGGGCAAAGAAGAACTCATGTTTGAGCCGGTCGTCATTCAGGAAGTCTGTGAAGCCTGCATCAGCATGATTCGAGAACTGGCAAGCGATCGCAAACTACAGCTCAGCCTGGACATCGATCCAAACTTAACGACTTGCACCGCCGATAAGCGACGACTCAAGCAAATTCTATTTAATCTACTCTCTAACGCGGTTAAGTTTACGGCTGCTGGCTCAGTTCGTCTGGAGGTTGGGCAGCGAGAAGGCTTTCTCGAATTTGCTGTAATCGATACAGGCATCGGTATTTCAGTTGCCAATCAAACGAAACTATTTCAGTCTTTCCAGCAGTTAGATGGCGGGTTGGATCGCCGCTACGAAGGAACAGGTTTAGGACTAGCTTTAGCCCGCAAACTCGCTCAGCTTCACAAGGGCGACATCCTTGTTGTTTCAGAACTGGGCAAGGGAAGCTGTTTTACCCTGCGGTTGCCCCTCGATCTCGAACCACAAGAATGCTTATAAAGTCAAGATTTCTACTCCATCAGGGGTGACAGCGACCGTATGCTCAAACTGGGCGGAGAGCTTGCCGTCTTTGGTAACTACTGTCCAGCGATCGCCCAAAATTCTGAAATCATACGTCCCCTCGTTCAGCATTGGTTCCACCGTGAACACCATTCCGGGTTTGAGCCGTAACCCACGCCCACGTTGACCAAAATGGGGAACAGAAGGCTCTGTGTGAAACTGCCTGCCTACGCCGTGACCGACAAAATCTCGAACCACTGCAAAGCCATTTGCCTCAGCGTGTGCTTGAATAGCTGCTCCGATGTCACCGATGCGTGCTCCTGGTTTGATTTCAGCAATTCCTCGCAGCATACACTCATGAGTCACCTGAACCAGCTTTTGGGCAGAGGGGGAAGGATTTCCTACAAAAAATGTTCTGGAGGTGTCACCGTGATAGCCCTCCAGGAGAGGTGTAACGTCAATATTGACGATGTCTCCTGCCTTGAGAATTTGTTGGCGACTGGGAATACCATGACAAATCACTTCGTTGACACTGGTGCAGATTGAGCCAGGAAAGGGAGGATGCCCAGGGGGAGTGTAGCCAAGCTGAGCGCTGGTTGCTCCGTGTGCTTGAGTCCACCGTTCTGCTTCACCATTTAAGGCTTGAGTGCTGATCCCTGGTTGCACCATCGGTTCAAGGTGATTCAGCAACTCAGCCGCGAGGCGACCTACCCGACGCATTTTGTCTAGCTCTTTGTCAGAAAGCAGGACGAGTCCTTTGGAGGGCTGCGATCGCATCAGCGGCAAACTTTTTTCGGCAGGCGATTGCCGCTTCAACTGTTTTTCCCAAACCTGAAGCCTATCTTCTTTCATCGCTTTAAACCTGACGAACTGCTGTCACAGCATAACACAGCAAGAAGTAGCAAGGAGCAAGCTGTGCTGTGAGAGCGTAGGCTGAGGCGTTAAGATAAGATGCAGCAAGCATCCTATCTCTCAACGCAGGCAGCATTAAAGTATGGGCGGCAAGACAGATCTAGATAGAGTGACGGCTTACGTTCCCCCCGAATGGAAGCAAGAATTAGAGGAATGGGCAGAGGCAGAAGAGCGTTCTATCTCATGGTTAGTTTCTAAGCTGATCGGCAGCGCCCTTCAAGAACGCCGCGAGAAATCGCAACCGGAAGCTGTCGGTGCTGAAACAAAATAACCAGGCTGTAGATTCACGCCAGGTACTTTGCCCAAACTTCTAGCGCTTGAGGAGAGCCATACCAAAGTCTTCCAGGACGCGGCGAGTGAAACACGCCTTCTAACACGAGGTTTTCTGCACCTTCTAGATGGGCTGCCTCGACAGGCGTGATGCCATCTCCCCAGCAGCCACCCGTGCCGCAGGTCATCTCATAACTACTGTAGGCAAACCAGTTTTGCCACTTGCGATCGCCATACAGAGCCTTTCCTGCCACGCAAACATAGCGAACAGATGGGTAAAATGCGCCCGGATAGTTGTTTTTAACAAAGTCCAGGTTTCTCAGCGTCCAACGTTCACGGCTAACCTGGGGCGTTCCTAATGTAACTAGCGTCGCTACGGTCGGGTGGGCTTGCCATAGACAAACCCGGTTCTTATCTGCTGGATGCACGCTATACGGCTTTTCGCCCAGATAAATCCGCGAGATCCAGCCGCCTGCTGAATGTCCGACCAAGTTGATGCGATCGCTGCCATACTGCTGCATTACCCGCTTTACCGTCTGGTCAAGCTGCTGCAAAATCGGAGTCACTGACCTGCCGCCCAGGGTCGGCACCCAGTCTCGCCGCTTTAAAGGAACAGTGGTAGTGGGAAAACCCAAATCTCCCAAAGCTCGCTCCATCTCCAAGTAAGCATTTGCGCCAGCTAAATATCCTGGCAAGATCACAGTCGGTAAAGACATGGAAATTAGGGGCTGTTAGGGGCTATTAGAAAGTGCAGAAACGTTTAGATTATGTCCCTGTGGGAAACTTAACGTTAAGCCAATTCAACATGAGCTGATTGACCTTGTCTGGACATTCATCGTGGGGACAGTGCCCTGCATTGGGAATTGAAGCAAATTGTACGCTACGCCCTGCATCAACTGCCTGCTTTGCCAGATCTTGATAAATTCTCGCGCCCTTAATCGGTGTCCAGGGATCTGCCTCTCCCCACAGCACTAACAGCGGAGCGTTTACCAGAGGCAACAGTTCCTCGGGTGAAGGACCTGGGGGAGCAGTCAGGATAGAGGCAAACACTTTTTGCGCGCCCGGATCGCACGAAGGTTGGTAGATCAGGTCAATTAACTCGTCTGTTACAGCTTGGCGATCGCGATACACCTGAAGCAGGGTTTGCCGCAATCGGGTCTTTTGACGAATTCGGTTAAACAAAAGTGGTCCAATTGCATCCGAGTTAACCAACTTCGTGAATGTACCCATCACAACTCTGAGCGGCAGGTTTAACTCTTGAGGACGGTGATTTAGCCCTCCAGCGCAGTTCAGCAAAACGCCACCTGCTGCGATTTCGGGATGATGAGCCATCACCATCAGACACAGCAATCCGCCAATCGAATTACCTGCAAACACGGCAGGTTGCTGTACCTGCTCAGTCCAAAAATCTTTGAGCAGTTCTTCCCATAGCTCCAGGTTGTAGTCTAGAGGCGGTTTCTCAGAGCCACCAAAGCCCAGCAAATCCAGTGCAAATACACGGTAACCTGCTGCGGCCAGAACGGGAATATTTTTGCGCCAGTGTCCGATCGCCGCCCCAAACCCGTGAATTAAGATCAAAGGTCTACCGCTACCTACAGCGGTATAACGAATCCGGTATCCTTTCCAGGTCCAATCCAGCAGCGGAAAGGGGCTGACAGGGCCAAGTTGCTGAGTCGTCACGGTAGTTTTTTAAAGATTCTTAAACTACCTTCATAATACTGCTTCCTGGCATTGCTGTTTTGTCAAGGGGAGACATAACCTCAACACCTGGATTGTCTGAGCAGATTGTCTGGGCAAGCAATCGCTACTTAATAAATGCTCGAATCCGGGTCAGCAGTTCGTCAAAGTCGATAGGTTTGCGGATGAAGTCATCCGCTCCAATCTCTAAGCCCTCAGTGGCGTTGGCTTCATCGTGAGCAGACACCAGCATAATCGGAATAGAGAGTGCCTTGTTGTGGCGGATGTGGCGTGTCACCTCATAGCCATTCATGTCTGGCATCATGATATCCAGCAGAAGCAGGTCGGGGGGTGAAGCTTCAACCTTGGCGATCGCTGCACTGCCGGTATCAGCAGTCTCAACGCCGTACCCTTCTGCCTCTAAAAACATTTGCAGTAAGAGCAAATTGTCTTCAACATCATCCACTACTAAAATTTGATAGCCTGAGGAACGCATCACATCAAACAACCTTTTTGTTGATCACACCGAAGAACAGCTTTAGCTGCAACTGCCTTAACTCATCGCTTTCAATAAATTTGACGAACAATGAACCTGGCAGTCACAGCGTCCTCCCAAATGGAGGCACACTTAGATGCACTGAAATACCCTTATTTCAGGTATAAATTTTCTGGGACCCCGCATAGTATTACTTGGGAGTGATTTCTAGTTCTTCTTTAGAAAGCCTTTAGATTTGGTCTCGTAGAAATTCCTTTTATGAAGTTATGAAGGAAACTTTTACGAAAAGACCCCTGTAGTTTAGTAACGCCTATTAGGGTTTGGTTTTTCTTACAATGAGTGCGATCGCAGAACGCCTTGCTCAAATTCGGCAAACGCTTCCCCCTTCTACCCGTTTGATTGCCGTGACCAAGCAGGTTTCCGTTGAGGCAATGCGAGATGCTTATGCTGCTGGAGTGCGGGACTTTGGTGAAAGTCGTATTCAAGAAGCCACCCAGAAGCAAGACCAACTTCAAGATTTGACTGATATCAGATGGCACTTGATTGGGCACCTCCAAACCAACAAAGCGGCAAAGGCACTGGAGCTATTTCAATGGATTCATTCGCTTGATAGCCTCAAGCTTGCCCAGAGGTTAGACCAACTTGCTGCAAACTTACCCCAAAAACCGAATCTTTGCCTTCAGGTAAAAATCTTGCCAGACCCAAACAAGTATGGCTGGACTATTTCTGAATTATTGGATGATTTGCCGCAGCTGGACCAATATTCTCACTTGAATATTGTCGGATTGATGGCAATTCCCCCCTATGGGTTAGACCCCCATCAAACCCTTTCTGTGTTCACTCAAACACACGACTTAGCTGAGAAGATTCGTCAGCAAAGTTGGCACAATATCCAAATGCAAGAGCTATCGATCGGGATGTCAGGAGACTATCCCTTAGCAGTACAAGCAGGAGCGACGATGATTCGTCTGGGACGAATCTTGTTTGGGGAACGAGCATGAGGCGATCGCCCTTTCTCAACCCCTAGTATTGAACTCAGCATTGGCTGTCGAAACCAAAGGCTACTATAAACCTGAGAACGCGGTTCAATATTTTAGACTGGCTTTAGCCTGTAGGAATCGAATCGCTGAATCCAATGCTAGAAGGTTCTTAACAGGCACCATTGCTGGCTCACAGGCATTACCGAATCACCTCAATTGTGTAGTGCAATACCTAAACCCGTGGTTCTATAAATCAGCACTACTTATCAGTGGTTAGGCAGCAAAACAAAATACGTTTTTGCAGCTTAATCTTTAAGCCAGGAGGTATTGTAAGATTGCAACCGTTCAGTCACCAGTCAGCATTTCTAAATTTGCTCAATTTCAAATGAATTGGTTAAAATTCTCTAGCAAATGAATGAAGGGTTTGAGGCTGGATTTCGGATTTCCCGAAAGTCAATGCAATTAAAGTATTGGATTCAAGAAATTGATGTATACTGATGACTCAAATCTACAGCACTAAAACAGGGTGATTGTGATTCCATTCTAGGGGTGAAGATCGTTAATTTCTTGTTTGATCCTGCCCCAAGACCTGAGACCTGAGGCGATTCTTCAAAAATCTGGACTTTTTCTATATTTGCCACTTGGCCAAAGGCTCTTCTCTTTGAATAAACCCTAGTAGTCGTTATGGAGCGCGAACAGTGAACAATATTTTCACAAAGCTACGAGATTTTGTTGGGCTAAACGACCCAGTCGATTATGAATATGAGTATGACGAAATGGATGGTGAAGAGTACCAGAATCTCTACCAAGAAGAGAACGCTCACCCTGTTCAAGAAGAAGAACCTCGCCGCCGTCGTCTAAGAGAGCGGGCTATGCTTTCTACTGAACCCGGAGCCACACCAACCATGAGCAATGTAATCGGAATGCCTGGTGCTGTAAATGGCATGTCTGAGGTAGTTGTGATGGAGCCACGCACCTTTGAAGAAATGCCCCAAGCGATTCGGGCACTGCGTGAGCGCAAGTCTGTTGTGCTGAACTTGACCATCATGGACCCAGATCAAGCACAGCGTGCTGTAGATTTTGTGGCAGGCGGCACCTATGCAATTGACGGTCATCAAGAAAGAATTGGTGAAAGCATCTTTTTGTTCACACCTAACTGCGTTCAAGTCAGCACTCAACTGGGCGTTCCAAACGACATCCCAATTCACCAGCCTCAACCTAGAACTGCTCGCCCAACCACTCCTGCACCTGCATGGACTGGCAGCGATCAGGCTCGCATGGCTTAAAACGCAAGGGTTGTTGAAAGTCAGAATCCATCCGTTGGAGGCAAGCGGTGGTTGAGCTAACTGCGGGTTGGTGAACTAAAGGTGAACTGGTTTAAGGATTGTTCCTGCGATCGCACTTCAAAGGTTTCACCAGCCCGAATGTTTGGTTGTTTGAAACTGCTTTATTTTTTCTTCGGTAATTTGTTAAACATCAGGAGAATGTCGTCCAGGTGTCTGTAAAGCTTGGCATTATTGGCGGCGGCGTAATGGGAGAAGCTCTGCTCTCTCGCCTGGTTCAGCAGCAAGTTTATTCACCTGACCAAATTCTAGTCAGCGATCCTCAGCGATCGCGTCAAGATTTTTTGTCAAAAGAATATGGGGTTGGCGTTACGGCAGATAACCAGGCTGTTGTGTCAGACGCACAAACGTTGCTACTCGCAATTAAGCCTCAACTCTTCAAAACGGTTACTGCCACTCTAAAGCCTACTCTCAGGGAGCAGGTCGTAATCTCGATTCTGGCAGGTACACCACTCAGTCAATTAGAAGCGGTGTTTCCAGGTCAGCCCGTGATTCGAGCCATGCCCAACACGCCAGCACGAGTGGGAGCAGGTATGACGGCGATCGCTCCCGGACAACACACTCAACCTTCTCATCTAGAGCTAGCGCAGCAAATTTTTCGGGCGGTAGGTGAAGTCGTTGAGGTGTCAGAAGTTCAGATGGACGCAGTCACCGGATTGTCGGGGTCTGGACCAGGCTACGTGGCAGTGATGATTGAGGCATTGACCGATGGCGGCGTGGCGGCAGGGTTGCCGAGGGCGATCGCTGCTCAACTAGCACTACAAACTGTGCGCGGCACCGCCGAACTGCTGCAATCTACAGGAATGCACCCCGCCGAACTGAAAGATGGAGTTACCAGCCCTGGTGGTACAACAATTACCGGAATTGCTCACCTGGAAAAAGCAGGCTTTCGCTCAGCCCTGATCGAAGCAGTGGTTGCAGCTTATCGGCGATCGCAGGCGTTAGGAGGCTGACACTCCAATGGACATTCCCATCTGATTGTTCAGATTGTGATTGCCATTCTTTGTGCCGGAATTGCTACCATCCTGATTCCGCGCCGCATTCCGGGCAAGCTAATCGGCATGATTGTGATCGGGCTAACTGGAGTTTGGCTAGGCGAATGGGGAACTGGGCTGTTGCGACAGCGCTATGCCATTAACTACAGCTTCCTAAACTGGAGCATTGAAGGGGTTCCCATCGTTCCCGCTATCATCGGCTCAGCCGTCATTCTCTATCTGGTAACCAGCTTTCTCAAATGGGGAAGATATTACAAATGAGAATTGGGGATCAGAGAACGGACTTTTCCCCAACCCCCAAAAGTTTTCCACAGAACGATCTAGTTTTCCACAGCTTTTCGTAGGTTTTCCACAAAAAACTTTGGAAAACTGTGACGATGTACACATCCCAAGGTAGACAGCACTATTCCCACTCGATTGTGCCGGGCGGCTTGGACGTGATGTCGTACACAACACGGTTAACGCCCCTAACTTCATTCACAATCCGCGTAGAAATGGTTTCCAGCAGATCGTAAGGAACTCGTGACCAGTCAGCGGTCATGCCATCTTCGCTAGAGACAAATCGCAACACGATTGGATAAGCGTAGGTGCGCTGATCGCCCATCACACCAACACTGCGGATAGGGAGTAAAACTGCAAACGCCTGCCAATAATCATGATATACACCCTGTCGGTTGATTTCTTGCCGCACGATATAGTCTGCGTCTCGCAAGATATCTAACTTTTCTGCTGTGACTTCACCCAAGATCCGAATTGCCAAGCCTGGACCAGGAAATGGATGTCGTCTTACGATTTCTTCGGGCAAACCAATCGATCGCCCTAGCTTGCGAACTTCGTCTTTAAACAGCTTTCGCAATGGCTCTACTAGCTTAAAGCGTAAATCCTTAGGTAACCCGCCAACGTTGTGATGACTTTTGATTTTGACCGCAACTCGCTCTCCAGTTTGGGGATCAATGTTGGTGTCGGCTGACTCGATCACATCTGGGTAAAGCGTTCCTTGAGCCAAATAGTCAAATGGTCCGAGACGCTTGGATTCTTCTTCAAATACTTGGATAAACTCATGCCCGATCCGCTTTCGTTTTTCTTCGGGATCGTCGATTCCTTCAATTTTTTGGAGGAAGCGTTCACGAGCATTGACGTACTCGACCGGAATGTGAAACTGCTCCTGGAACAGCTTGACTAGCCGCTCTGGCTCATACTTTCGCATGAAGCCCTGGTCGATAAATACGCAGCTTAGCTGATCGCCAATTGCTCTGTGCAGTAAGAAAGCTAGGGTAGAAGAATCTACACCACCTGATAGGGCCAGCAGCACCCTTTTGTCACCGACTCTAGCGCGAATTTCCCGAATTGACTCTTCGACAAATGCGTCAGTTGTCCAAGTTGGTTCACACTCGCAGACGTGATAGACAAAGTTGCGGATCAGCGCTAACCCACCTATCGAGTGCACAACTTCAGGGTGAAACTGAACGCCATACAGCTTGTGATCGTGGTGGGCGATCGCCGCGCAGGAGGTGTTCTCGGTATGGGCCAATAGCTCGAACCCTTCAGGCAATCGAGTCACCGAGTCACCGTGACTCATCCACATTGTGGTGCCATCTTCTACATTGGTCAGCAAATCCGTTGGGTCATCAATGTGGAGCGAGGCTTTACCATATTCTCCTCTTTCAGCCCGCTCTACATCGCCGCCAAGTTGCTGCACCATCAGCTGCATTCCATAGCACACGCCCAAAATAGGAATGCCTAAGCCCCAGATACCGGGGTCACAATGAGGCGCACCTGCGTCATACACCGAGTTAGGACCACCGGAGAGAATGATGCCTTTGGGGTTAAGCTGCTGAAGCTGCTCAGGCGTAGTGCGGTAGGACAGCACCTCTGAGTAGACTTGAGTCTCACGGATGCGTCGGGCAATCAGTTCAGAATACTGAGAGCCAAAATCCAGAATCACAATCATCTGGCGATCGAGCCGTTCTACGGATGGCGTATACGGCGGTTGTTCAGTTTGTAGAGTCACCGATGAGTCCTGATGAAAGTCAGTAGTGGACAAAGATAACGGAACTTATAAGAAACGACTTTGTGAAACGAAGGGAACTTATAAAGCTTGTGTAGGAAATTCGATATTCTGATTAGCTTAACAAACCTGAGTGAGGAATGTGGAGCCAATTTTGCTTTGAACGACAATTTGGCGATCGCGATCAAACAAAATAGAGCCAACTTGGACTCGGCGATCGCTATGAGCATGAATGTAGGTGTGCGATCGCTGGTCAATTTGCTGGGCGATCGCCCCATAAATTTGCTCAACCCAGCAACTCCCGGTGGTCGAGTCGAGGTGGCGGAGGTGCTGAAGTGCTGCCTCTGCGGTCGGGCTTTTAAAAACAAGCTGTACGTCTGCGGTCGGCAATCCCTGATTGGCAGCATGAGCCGCAAAGATTTCCTGTCGTCCGTCGGCGACATGATGGTGGGTGTGAAAAATGCCTCCTGCAAGCTTAATCAGCTTGCCGTGATAGCCAAATAGCAGAATCTTTTGAATTCCTTGCAGTCCGGCTTCGACCAGCATCGGACCAAGCCAGTTTGCAGTTTTGAGCAGGCGATCGCCCTTCACACCCATTTGCTTCGCCAAATCCAGCCCATTCTCGCCCACACAAAACACCAGACAGTCATATTCTGCTCGTTGTCGCAACGTTTCTCGGTAAACAGCAAGCTGATCTGGCGCACTGAGTGGTTGGGAAATTCCCGAAGTTCCCAGCAAGGAAAGCCCTTCGACTACGCCAAAAGCTGCGTTAGAGGTGCGTTCAGCCAGTGCCCGACCTTCTGGCAAAATGATTGTCACTCGAATCTTTTCTCCTGGCTCCAGTTCCCGGCTCAAGTTCTCGTGTAGCAGCCGACGAGCATAGGCATAAATTGCGGGCTTGTCGTTCTGATCATGCCGTCCAATCCCCTCACCTCCTTGAAGGGCGATCGCCTCCGTCTGTTCTGGCAATCCAAACTCCACGAGTGCCCAAATGGGAGTATCGCGAGTCAAATCCAGATTGTCTCCCGGATCGCTGTAAGCAATCGCTAATGCAGCATCGGCACGAAGGCTAGCACTTTGCTCGATTGGAATCTCAACCGTTTCTGAGAGCTCCACCAGATCGACCAATACCGATGAAATGGGGGAAGTAACTTGATGAATGCGCCGCAGTGCAGCGATCGCAGCAGCACAAGCAAACACAGGCAGCGTATATCCTGAGCGTGCTTTAGAGTGAGCGAGAGGGTCACGGGTCATTATGAAAACGGTATCAGACCGCTATAGTTATACAAACATCTCAGCCTAACCTCATATACAGCCTTGATGCTTTCTGTACGATGGAAGAAGGGCAGTTATCACAAGTGTGTCGGAGTGAGAAGTTGAACCAGGTCGATTATCTTCGCATTAGTCTGATTGACCGCTGCAACTTTCAGTGTCAGTACTGTATGCCTGAAGGCTCAGAACTGGAATATGTTCGACGACAGGACATTTTAAGTCAGGATGAGTTGCTGACGCTGCTACGCGAAGTATTCATCCCCAATGGGTTTACTCGCTTTCGGTTGACCGGAGGGGAGCCGCTGCTGCGTCCGGGTGTGGTGGAATTGGTGCGGGCGATCGCCGCTCTACCTCAAACCCAGGATCTCTCTATGACCACTAATGCATTTTTGCTTGCAGGACTCGCTCAAGACTTACACGACGCTGGGCTGCGCCGCATTAACATCAGCCTCGACTCGCTAGAGCCAGAAACTTTTGATCGGATTGTGGGCAATCGAGGGCGATCGCGCTGGCAACAGGTCTGGCAGGGCATTCAGGTTGCCCATCACGTTGGGTTTGACCCGCTGAAGCTGAATGTAGTGGTTATTCCAGGAGTGAACGACCACGAAGTGCCAAATCTTGCAGCGCTTAGCATCGAGCGAGAATGGCATGTCCGATTCATTGAATTCATGCCCATTGGTAATGCTGGCTTATTCCAAGACAAAGGCTGGGTTGCCTCAGAAACACTGCGACAGCAAATTCGCGATCGCTGGGGGTTAGTTGAAGCTACGGTTTGCGGCAATGGTCCCGCCGATGTCTTTAAAATTCCTGGCGCAAAAGGTACTTTAGGCTTCATCAGCCAGATGTCCGAGTGTTTTTGCGATCGCTGCAACCGCATGAGACTGTCAGCAGACGGGTGGCTTCGTCCCTGCCTGCTCAATGAAATCGGTCAGCTTGATTTGAAAACGGCTCTGCGGTCAGGCATTCCGCTCTCTGAAATTCGGTTACAGGTGCACCAACTGCTGTCCGCCAAACCTGAAATCAACTACAAGCAGAGAGAATCCGGCACCGTTGGAGCTTATGCCCGTACGATGTCTCAGATAGGGGGCTAAGCACACCCATGATTCAGCAGGTCGCAATATGGAATTGCACCCCCAAAAGTTGAAACTAAAAAATGGGGCATGAGATTGAAAACCATCATGCCCCATTTTTATATTCTAAGTAGCCAGCACATTCTAAATAAGCAACATTAAGCCTGTCTGGAATAGTACTCAACCACAAGCAGTTCATTGATTTGTAGAGCGACCCACTCCCGCTCAACCACATTGTTGACCTTGCCAACAAATTTGTTCTTGTCAAACTCTAAATGGCTGGGGAGGTGAGCCAAGCCAGGAAACTGGAGATTTTGCTCTACCAATTTACGAGAGCGATCGCGATCTCTTACCCCAACCACGTCTCCAGGTCTGCACTGATAGCTAGCAATGTCTACAACCCGTCCATTCACTGTGACGTGCCCGTGGTTGACCAGCTGTCGTGCACCAGGAATGGTAGGAGCCATACCCATCCGAAAAACAGTATTGTCCAAACGCATCTCAAGCAGTTGCAGGAGCGTCTGCCCAGTAGAACCAGATGCTCGTCTTGCCTTACGCACATAGCGAAGAAGCTGACGCTCAGTCAAACCGTAGTTAAACCGCAGCTTTTGCTTCTCCTCCAGACGAACTGCATACTCCGAGCGCTTTTTCCGCGCCTGTCCGTGTTGCCCCGGTGGATATGCCCGTCTAGGACTTTTGCGTGACAGACCTGGTAATTCTCCCAGGCGGCGTACAACTCTGAGGCGCGGACCTCGATATCGCGACATTTAGCTCTCCCTCTGTAACCTTAAAGCTTCCCAAAACCCTTATTATAGCCTTAACAATCTCAGGTTGAAACCGCACAAGACATTATTCGCTATAAAAGCTGAGCAAATCTGCAAATCTACTTCTAGCACAGACAGCTTGCTCAAGCTTCTCCTGACTTTTATATAAGCAGGCAGGATGCCTACGTTACAGCCATTTCAACGGAGAGTCAATATCTTAGGGCTATTTCCTTAAGTTAACCTATTTCTCGGGAAGCCCATCTTAATTTTTTTGGGAAGCCCACATTATGCGGTCGCATAATGTCATAATGTACAGAGTAACAAGGCGCACAGAAAAACTGCTGAAATTTGTAACAGCAAGATTTTTCGTGATATGTTACTATATTAGAGATTAGGCCTAACAGCATTTCGTAAAGCCGCATACAGAGGTGCTGTATTTCAATTAGGCAATTTCTTTGAAGATATTTGAAAAATTCAATCATCATGCCTGAAAGTGTTATGGAGCAACAAGTTGCTCACCCAATGGTGAAGCTTCAGCGTCAAGTGCGATCGCTTGTAGACTCAAAGCTGCTAAAGCCAACAGACAGCATTTGGAAGATTGCCCTTCTGTATGGCGACAACTGGTCATACTGGAAAAAAGAACTGGAAGATTTCGAATTTTCCATGCAAGACCCGGTTATTGACCTCATAGAGGTCGAAACTTGGGAGGAAGACAACTAAAGCAATCGTGTTTAGTAGGAATAATTTTTGAGAGGAGTTAAGCAAAGCTGCACGCCCACTCAAGGATGTTCCTAACCTCAATCACATAATTTGAACCTTGGGGAAAACATCGTTGCCCCCAAGGTTTTTATTTTGCCTGAATCTTAGGAATCTTAAGACTTCAATTGTTCAAGGTTAGGACGTACCTTAGCTCGAATTGTCACAACCGTAATATTGTCGTGCCCATTGTACTGATTTGCCAGTTCAATTAACTGTTGAACGCCCAGCTCCAGGTTGGTTTGAGCATTCAACAAGGGGTCAAGATGGGTTCGCCAATGAGTTTCGAGCAAATCGTTGTCTGTCATGCCATCAGAGCAGAGGATTAGCAACAAATCCTCGTTGAGTTCAATGAACTCTACATCTGGGCTGATAAAGTTCTCATCTCTGGGCCCTAGTGCCTGAGTAAGTTGATAGGCATCAGGGCGAGCATAGGCGATCGCAGGATCTACGCCGCGCTGGATCTCTCGTTGACCAACTTCGTGATCGACCGTGACCTGCTCTAGCCCCCGTCTACGGCTAAAGCGGTAAAGGCGGCTATCTCCTACATGGGCGATTGCTGCTTCCGTATCTTGAATTAGCACCAAAACTAGTGTCGTCCCCATACGACCGCTACCAGAGCGAGCATTTTGCTGGTTCAGGTCGTAGATTGCTTTGTTTGCCTGGTGAATGCCCGCTCGGATAGCTTCCTCGTTGGGTAGCTGATTGTCGCGCCAGTTTTCAGCAAAATATTGCCTGAGCGTATCAACAGCCAGGGCGCTTGCCACCTCACCCCCTGCGTGTCCGCCCATACCATCGCAAAGAATGTACAGCCCTCTAGCGTGCAGAGTGCGTCCGGTTGGGCTTTCTAATTTCTCTGTTTCAGTTTGAACGCTGAAATAATCTTCGTTGTGGTCGCGTTGGTGGCCAATATCAGTACGCCCTGCATCTTCCAGGCTCATCAGCTTCATAGGCAACACAACGGTCGGCACATCATCACTGTCACCCGGAATCTCCTCGTCGGGCACACCCAACTCTAGCCGAGTGAGGCTATCAGAATCGCTCAGATCTGCGGCTGAAGAGGGTATGGCTGGGTTCATGCTTAAGTCCGTCGCGCCAACCGCATTAGGGTTCAAGTTAGACGCAGCCCCTTGGGAGGTTTCCACCGCGCTGGGTGTTGCATCAGAATTAGCTGGATCGATAGGAAGTTCGGGCATAGCCTTTGGCGTTAAGTCAGGTGTATGGTCGTCAGGCTGAAGTTCGTTGGCGATCGCTTCTAGACGCGATCGCAGTTCATTCAGAGCCGAGATGTTCCCCACCTCCAAATCCTGGCACAACTGCGCTAGAGATCCAAGCTGAGTTCGTTGAGACTGCTGAAACAACAGTAGCCACACCCGCCCTAAGTCCTTTAGCTCCAGTGGGCCTTCGGGTTTCTCTAAATACAGGCGTTGCAAACACAAAAGCTGGTCTTCATCCACCCGTAAGTTGTTCAGCTCTAAAAGACTCTGACAGCAATGTTGAATCTGTAACACGGCCCAAAGTTCCGTCATTTCATGGAGCCAATGTAAAACCTGAATGGGCAGCACATTTGGATCACTCCACAAATCCATTAGCAGTGGTAAATGTGTTCGATCCTCCAGCAGAACTACAGTTTGCCCGTCACGTTCCCAGGCATCATGAATCAGCGGCAAGGAGGGATAAAGCTGTTCCTGTAGCGTTAAATAGATTTGAGCGATCGGTGAAATAGCCGTCTTTACAGCACTTTCAGACTGTCCAATTAAGTCAATTGCTTGAATAGAATCAGACTCAGCAGCACTGGCAGTCGAATCTTCTGCTTCGATCGATTCTTCATCTAGAGGGTAGCCTAACAACACTTCCAGGGGGGAAAGCTGAAACGGTTGGCAGTCCAGTACCCTGACCTCTACATCCGTTGCCATTGACGATGCTGGTAGAGGTGCAAGGAGTCGATAGCGCTGCTGAATGTCAAGATAAGCCCCAACTGGCAGAGACGCCAAGGAGTTAGCAACTTCTGCTTGCGTGGACTGCTGCACTGCTGCACTAGCAGAACCTTGAGCCAGTAAAGATCTAGAAACAATTGCCTGCCAGGTCGTACCAACGACCGCACCACAGTGTGAGCAGTTTTCAACATTGAGCAGATTTGCAGATTCGCAAACTGGGCAGACCCGCTCGGTCAAAGAAAGCCCGCAGTTTTGGCAAAACTTCCCGCTGTCAGGGTTGTCAAACTGGCAGTTAGGACAAACAAGCATCTTGAGACTTCCTTGGGGACTCTTTACTCTGGCGATCGCACCAGAGGGGACACATACCAGCCCATTACCCTTTAATGCACGGCTCCTAAGCAAATACACAACACCCAGTGAGTGCTGCGAAACGCCTTAAAAGCTGCATTGTGTACAGGTTACACGATATAAGCAAAACCCGTATTCGGTAAATTTTTTTTAGGGTACCCAGGTTTAGGAAAACTGGAACAAGAAACTAACTTTATCGCCTTTACCAAACGAAATCCGGTCACCCGGACGCAATCGATGGCGATCGCCTGGTTGCAGCGGCAGGTTGTTCACATAAGTTCCATTTGAACTGCCCAAATCTTCTAAATAGAACATATCTCCCTCAACCCGGATGTCAGCATGTACGCGCGACACAATATCGGAGTCGGTCATGCCTGACAGATCAATATCGGGTGGAATCTGACCATTAGGCTTACCGATGTGAATGACGTTGACGTGAAGTGGCAACTCAATCACGCTGTTGCTTTGAACGTGAAACAGACGAGCAGCCGTTTGCTGGAGCCGAGTGCTGGTATCTGGAACTCTACTACCCGCAGCCGCTGGAGATGGCGGTTGAGTGACATCAGGGGCGGAAGCACTGCCAGCAGCCTGACCAGAATCGGCATTGCCGGAAATAATGGGAGGCAAGTCAGAAGAATTTTGAGATACAGCAGGTTCCATCTGTGCAGCGGGTGATAGCGGATCAGGAGCCTCAGACCCCGGTGCTTCCGTCGAGGACATTGCGGACACTGAAGTCCCAGCTAACGCAGGAGGAACATCTGGTGGCAAAGAGACAGGGTCAGGTGGAACAGGATGCTGAGGCATAGAAGTTTCGTCTCCTGTATTCTCGATTTCTCCTGTATTTCCAATTATGGTAGGAGCAAGCGGTTGAGATGGCGGTGCCGGAGGCTGCACTGGAAGCTGTCCCTGAGATTCGCTCTGCTGCAAGTCGTGTCCACATTGCCCACAAAAGTGAGCCGCTGCTGACACTCTAGCGCTGCAGTTAGGGCAGGAAATCAGCGCTGGTAAAGGCGTATAGCAAGCCTCGCATTCTGTTGCCGTTTCTGGATTGGCGTGGGCGCAATTTGGACAAGTAATCATAAAAAACGTCAAGTTTCTGAGAGTTTTGTCTACGTTGACCTTAAATAAAGTTGAGAATATTCCAAACGGTGCGGTTGATCCGCTAGAACCGTGGTAGGTAGTAATGAAATGATGACAATGATAGAGGGAGATCTATCAGAGATGAAACCAGATATAAAGCAAATCAAGGTAAAGCAGGAAAACTTAGCAATTGAGGACAATGCAATTCCTGAATCTCTGAAAAAGACGCTAGATACCATTGCAGCTAAAGCGGCTGATCGGAAGGACGAGGTGGTTAATGTGTTGAGCAATGAGCAGCCAGCTAAAAGCCGCATGGTGGACGATTCCTATATTCAGTGTACTTGGTGGGAAGGTTGCTACTATTGCCAGGATGAAGACAAGAACTGGCACCGAGTTAAGTGTTTTACGTAGTTTCTTCTGAGGTACCAGGAGCAGAGTGCGATCGCTGCTGTTTCAAGCGGCGATATCCCCAAAAAGTGGCTCCTACAAAAATTAAAAGATAGGGGCTATAAACCGCTAGCCAAATGCTGAGCTGAATGAAATCAACCGTCAGCTTGCCCATTGAGTGAGAAGCACTTTCCCAGGTTTCCCGAAGCTGGATGCCGATCGCCCGCTGGGGTGGGGTATCAGCGATCGCCCCTTCTAAACGCAAGTTGATGGTTGAATAAGCGACCCGATTTTGCAGGCTGCTAAGCTGAGCGTCAATTTGCTCAATCGAATTGCGAATTGTGCTAAGTTCCTGGGCAACCTTCAGCACTTCCCCGATGTTGCCCGATCGCTCCATAATTTGCAGCAGCATTTCCTCTGACTTTCGCAGGTTTCTCAGCCGCGCCTGAAAATCTACAAGCTGAGTTGAGACATCCTCAGCCGCAATGGACTGCCGCTGTACAGTTCCCAATTCGCCGAGTGTCTCTAAAGTTAGCTCTAGCCGCTCTTGAGGCACTCGCATTTGAAGTGAAGCGGTGTGGCGGTAGTAGTCATTGGGCGGAGTCTGGTTTTGTAAACCCAATATATCGCCTTGCTGCTGTTGAGCGATCGCCGTTGCCCGTTGAAGGCTCTCATCCACTGCATCCACCACAACTGTAATGTCTGCCGTTTTGATCATTTGAGGAAGCAGTCGCGGCACTTCAGCAACCACAGGTGCTGCCGCTACATCGGCTGTTTCAGCAAAATTTTGCCCTGCCATTGGAGTTCCCGTTGAAGCTGGGGCACTCGCCGTTGAATCACCCGCAGGCAAGGGAGAGCTAGCACAACCAACTAGCATTGCACCTCCACACAGAGCTACACCAAGCAAACCTCGCCTGAGCAAGTATTTAGAGTCGTTCACTGTAGCTAATTTCCTTAAGCTTCAAAGTTGAATGCTGCGAGTATGACTATTTCCAATGCCAAAATTTGGATAGTTGCAATTTAAGAAACACGCCTATCCCTCCACCCCTCCAGTGCAGCTTAAAACAGGAGCAACCTTCGACCCCACAGGCACCTACCGCTATTCCCGATGGCGAGAATGGGATGCAAACGCACCAAAGGTTGGATTCATCATGCTGAACCCTAGTTCCGCAGATGCTGAAAAGAACGATCCAACGATTCGCCGCTGCATCAGTTTTGCTCAGTTCTGGGGGTATGGCTGTTTGGAAGTGGTCAATCTGTTTGCCTATCGTGCAACGCACTTGAAGGATTTGCTGCAAGCAACTGACCCAATTGGGGACAAAAATGACCGTTATCTGAATGCAGCCATGCAAACTGCTGAAATGCTGGTTGTGGCATGGGGTAATACCAATTCTCCAAAGTAAGGCGACAGATGGTATAAAGCTTGTAGAGGGTTCAACGGTAGAATATGGCAGGAGTTTACAAGCTAGAGATTAAAGAGAGTGAGGAAGAGCTCA
>NZ_JACJPC010000046.1:0-28438 GCF_014695875.1 Leptolyngbya sp. FACHB-541
AACACGAGTTAGAAGACTACTTACCCTTCTGGCAACGTTCTGAAACATTGCCCAAATGGGACATCACTATTGTTCCACAGTAATGGGTACTTTATTTTTCCGCAAACCCCTTAGCAGGCGTTTTGAAGGGACCTATCTGCCTGCCATATACTTTGCCTCCTTGGATCAGGACAATGCGCTCTAGCAGAGGAGCTACAGGCTCAATTGCTTCGACAACGTTAGTCAGCATCGCCAGATTCTCAGCAACAGGGACTGAGAACGTCGGACCTCCATAGAAAGCGGTGTAGAAGATGTGAGTGATATCAGTCAGTTTTTCAAGCTTGGTTACCACATCATCACGCTTTAACAAATCGACAGCGATAAATTGTGCTGTACTCTTCAAAGGTGGTTGGCTTCTAGAGAGTCCGACAATTTTCCAAGCTTCCTGCTCCGACAAATATTGAACCAGATTCTGTCCAATACCTCCCGAGGCACCGACAATCAATGCTTTTTGGGTAGTCATCTTTAGCTCCTTTGTCTGAGTTAACTATGGCAGTATTAATATATATTTGGTAGACGATTAATAAGAATAGTTGTTATTCATATTGCGTATGAGTAAATCTCTAGACCGCTTATCGTTGCTACAAACATTTGTGAGAATCGCTGATGCTGGTAGCATCAGTGCCGCCGCTCGAGCAATGGGCTTGTCTCAGCCATCGGTTAGCCGTCAGCTTGGTGAGCTTGAATCACGCTTCAAAGCTCAGTTAATGCGCCGAACAACCCATGACCTTTCCTTGACAGCAGCTGGTGCTGAGCTGTTAGCGGATGCTCGCCGCATCCTAGACGAATGGGAAGCTTTAGAGGAAAAACATCTAGAAACTGAGGACGCTTTGCGTGGCAAACTAAAGGTCGTCGTGCCAGTTGCTTTAGGTCAGCTCCACCTATTGGATACTGTGCTACGGTTTCAGCGGCAGCACCCCTCACTCTCGCTCTCCTGGCAATTAGAAGACCAGACTATTCGTTTTGCAGAAGTAGGTTGCGACTGCTGGGTCAAAATTGGCTTAGTTCCAGATGATTCTTTAATCGTGGAGCCCTTGGGTCAAGTTGAGCGTCTGGTTGTTGCTATTCCCGAACTCCTCGAAGCGCACGGCACAATTAAAACACCCACCAATCTAGAAAAACTACCTTGTGTTGCGCTAGAACCTTTTGAAGGGGGACGGATTCCACTGACAAATTCACAAGGCAAGACAGTCATGGTACTTCCTTTTATACGAATGACGACTAATAATATCTTTGCTCTTCGCAGAGCCACACTGGCTGGTATAGGGATAGCTGTGCTGCCACGTTGGTTTATTGAGGAAGATTTGCAAAGCCAAAAGTTAGTAGACTTGCTACCACAATGGCGGGCACCAAAGCTGACTATTCATGTTGCTTCCTTGTCAGGACGCTATCGTCCTCGTAGGCTCCAAAGTTTCTTGGAAGTTCTCAGAGCTGCTGTACTTGAGATTCCAGGCATTGAACAGTAGACTCACTACACTACTGTGTACCTAATTCCCATGGCTGTGTCGCAAAAACCGGCGAATAGTAAGGTAAGCAGGACTAAACTCTCCTTCCTGCCCTGTGATGTCTACAGCTTCCTTGTTTAAGTGGCGGCACTTTTTGCCCCAGATCATCCGACTCAACGTCCGCTGGTATTGTCGTTACGCCTTGAGCTACCGAGATTTGGAGGAGATGATGCAGGAGCGGGGGGTGGAGGTAGACCACTCGACGATCAATCGTTGGGTCTTGAGGTATGCCCCGGAACTGGACAAACGCATTCGACCTTACTTGAAGCCGACAAACAATTTATGGAGGGTAGACGAAACTTACATTCAAAGTTAGGGGAGTGTGGAAATATCTGTATCGCGCTGTCGATTCAGCAGGTAACACCTTAGACTTCATGTTGAGTGCGAAACGGGATGGCAAGGCAGCAGCACGCTTCTTCTGCAAAGTACTCAAGGGTCAGCACACCCATCCTCCACGAGTCATTACAGTGGACAAGAATGCCGCTTATCCAGTGGCAATAGACGCTCTCAAAGCAGATAAAACGATTGAAGAAGAGACCCAATTAAGGCAGAGCAAATATTTGAATAATGTGGTTGAGCAAGATCATCGAATCATCAAGCGCATCGTGAAGCCGATGATGGGATTTAAGACGTTCAACAGTGCGAGGAAAACTTTGAGCGGGATCGAGGCAATGAATCTGATTCGGAAAAGACAAGCGAAAGGAATCAAACAAGGGAATAGTGTCTCTGGAGCCAAGTTTATTGAAGTACTCTTGGGTATTACTGCTTAAGGAAATGTAAAAGATACCGATCGTTTGTCCTTAAAAAGTTTTTGCGACACAACCCTAAGGTTGGCATAGCTCAAACTTTGCAGCAGGATCATAGAGGCTAGCAGGTATTTGATGACATTCATGGATCAGGCAACCTCACCTTTATACATTCAAATTGCAGATGAATTGCGACGCAGTATGGAGGAGTCGATTTACCAGATTGGCGATCAGTTACCAACGGAAGCGGAGCTGAGTGTCCGATTTGGAGTAAATCGCCATACTTTACGACGAGCTATCGAAGTGCTAAGGCAGGAAGGATTAGTCCGGGTCGATCGTGGACGCGGTATGTTTGTTGCGGCGGTTCCCATTTCCTACACGTTAGGTAAGCGGGTGCGCTATAACGAGGCATTAAAAGCGCATGGCTTACAGGTAAGTCACCAAACGTTACGCACTATAGAGATTCTGGCTGATTCATCGATCGCCAAACGGCTAGAGCTAGAAATTGGTGATCCGGTGGTTTTGTTTGAGCGTTTAAGCTTAGCCGATGAACAACCGATTAGTATTGGCAGTAGCTACTTTCCCAGCCAGCGTTTTCTAGGACTTCTAGAGCGTTGTCAGGAATGCCATTCTGTTTCTAAACTGCTGCAAGCGTATGGGTGCGATCACATTCGTCGCAGTACCCGCATTTCTGCCCGATCGGTTCAACCCAGAGATGCCCGTTTACTAGCACTGCCGCTCACTGCACCCATTCTCTTAACTGAATCGATTAATGTGGATCAGCAAGGGCGAGTGATCGAATATGGGGTAACTCGCTTCCGGGGCGATCGAATGGAATTAGTGATTAAGAATGATTTGTCTTAGCTTTTTTACTAGACCTTAAGACCAGCTTGAGTAAGGCTTAATCTAGCATTTGCCCTACCTTAATCCATCTCTCGGACAATAAGCAGCAGGACAAACTTTATCTAGATGTCTAGACAACTATAAGGTTAACTCCTACTCCCGCCGAAGCCGTGCCCTAGCATCTCACTAAAGTTATGCAGAATTTATTAAGTCCTACGGCTGTTGAAGTCAAAGGTTTAACCAAATCGTTTGCGAAGGGAAAGTTAGCTGCGCTGAGAGAGGTTAGTTTCTCAGTTGCAGATGGAGAAATGATCGCCTTAGTAGGTGCATCAGGTTCAGGCAAATCCACATTGTTGAGAAACATCAACGGTCTTCAGCAGGCGGAGCAAGGCAGCGTTGAAATTTACGGTACTGCCCTGCAAAGCAACGGATCTCTTCACTCTAAAGTCAGAAAGATTCGTAGTCAGATTGGCTTCATTTTTCAGCAGTTTAATCTAGTTAACCGTCTGACGGTAATTGAAAACGTTTTAGCAGGAAACTTGTCGCGCGTTTCCGCTGCCCGGTCTGCTTTACACTGGTTTACTTCCGAAGAAAAGGCGCGTGCCCTTGCTGCCTTAGAACAAGTTGGCATTTTGGATCAAGCCTATAAGCGAGCTTCAGCATTATCGGGAGGGCAACAGCAGCGAGTGGCGATCGCCCGTTGTTTAATGCAGGGAGCACGAATCATTTTGGCAGATGAGCCGATCGCCTCTCTTGATCCAGAATCTGCCCGTAAAGTAATGGAGTTACTAACTCAACTGAGCCGGAAACAGGGCATCACGGTGATTACTTCCCTGCATCAAGTGCAAGTGGTGCGGTGCTACTTTGATCGGGCAATCGCATTGAAGGATGGGGAAGTGAAATTTGATGGACAAACAGGCGATCTTGATAATTCCAGACTAGATCAAATTTATGGTACAGCCGCCGAAGAACTTGTGTTGAGCGGTCATGCGGAAGTGTTTGCGAATTGACTCTTCATCTAGAAGAGATGTTCGAAATGTCAGAGTTGTGAGGTTTGGATTCCATTTTGAATCCATTGAGACTGTTTGCAATTTTCATAGTTTTTATAGGGATAGAAATAGATATGCTCACTCAATTTTCTAAAAGATGGGTTTCACTACTGACTGCATCTGTCCTCAGTGCGAGTGTGCTGGCAAGCTGTAGTAGTTCTCAAACTGCACAGCAGGAATCTTCTAACACTGCAAACTCTCAAACCTGCGCTCCTGAACTTGAAGCAATTGATTTTGGCATTATTTCAACCGAATCCCAAGACAATCTCAAGCCAAAATGGGACCCTTTTGTTAAGGCAATGGAAGCTCAACTGGGTCGTCCGATCAATGCATTCTATGCTACTGATTATGCGGCGGTAATTGAGGCAATGGGAGCCAATAAAGTTCAGCTTGCCTGGATGGGTGGGAAGTCTTACATTGAAGCAGCAGAGCGATCGAATGCCGAAGCATTTGCTCGTGTCATCAATGAAGATGGCACCAAGGGATATTATTCGCACCTGATCACGAACAAAGATAATCCGATCCTGTCTGAGATTGATGTCAATCAGGGAAATGGCGATCAATATGTGATTCAAAACGCTGGTGATTTGACCTTTGCCTTCAATGACCCCGAATCAACCTCTGGTTTTTTGGTGCCCAGCTACTACGTCTTTGCCAAAAATGGGGTGAATCCTAATGAGGCATTCGAGCAATTAACCTTTGCTGGAAGTCATGAAGCCACTGCCCAAGCTGTCGCCAATAATCAGGTCGATGTCGCAACTAACAACAGTGAACAAATGTTGGTCATCGAGGAATCTTCTCCTGAAACCCGTGAGAGAATTCAGATAATCTGGACATCGCCCGAAATTCCCAGCGATCCATTAGCATACCGCAAAGACTTGCCCGACTGCCTCAAAGAGCAAGTGAGAGACTTCTTCTACAACTACAACGATGCCGCTATTTTAGGTGCTTTGGATTGGTCTGGATTTGAACCAGCAGAAGATGAAGATTGGAATGCAATTCGAGAGTTGGAAATCGGCAAGGAAATCCTGGAAGTTCAGAACGACGAGAATCTCAGTGAACAGGAAAAACAGCAGAAGATTGACGAACTGAACCAACAATTGGAAACGTTGCAGTAACGTTTCATAGTGCTACGCGCTTAATTTCCTTTGAAAGCCCTATACTACGGGACTTTCAAAAACATTTGCCTAAACTATGTAGTGCTATATGAATGAAAAGAGCCTGCTAGCTACATCCGATTCTCAGCCTTCTCCTGCCGTACAAGCAGTGTTGGAGCAGGAGAAAAAGCTAATTACACCACGTCGAATTTTCTATTTGGCGATTGCCCTGGTTATCCTGGTTTACTCTGGGCAGCAGAGCGACCTGAGTGTGATTGAGTTGATTCAGGGTGGAGGCAACATGGCGGAGTATATCAGCCGCTATTTCCCGCCTGATTTTAGAGATTGGCGGCTCTACCTGCAAGATACGATCGAGACGATCGCAATGGGGCTTTGGGGCACGATTCTGGCGGCGATTGTGGCAGTACCACTAGCAATTCTGGCTTCAGAAAATCTTTGTCCGTCGTGGTTGGTTTTCCCGATTCGGCGAGTGCTAGATGGGATGCGTGCCATAAACGAAGTAGTTTTTGCGCTGGTCTTTGTGGTTGCAGTTGGCTTAGGTCCGTTTGCTGGTGTGTTAGCTTTATTTGTCCACACAGCGGGGACATTGGGTAAGTTATTTTCAGAAGCGATCGAGGCGATTGATCCAGGTCCGGTTGAAGGCATTCGTGCTACCGGAGCCAGTAAGTTGCAGGAAATTGTGTTTGGTGTCATTCCACAAGTATTGCCGTTGTGGACATCTTTTACGCTCTACCGCTTTGAAGCTAATGTTCGTTCTGCTTCGGTGTTGGGGATTGTTGGCGCAGGTGGAATTGGGGTTTCGCTGTATCAAAGCTTTCGATCGTTCAAGTATCCTAAAGTTTGTGCAATTTTGCTCTTTCTGATTGTATCAGTGGCGATCATTGATACGCTTTCATCTAAGTTAAGACAGCGACTGATCTAGAGCATTACGCAGAAAATTTCTTCCTAATCACCTAAGCAGCATACTGTGCAGAAAAGCCTCGTCTATTCTCTAGAATCAAATGGATAGGTAGGGTTTTTCTGTGCATTACTATTCACTATCTGGGCTGAATTTGCACAGTGGTATAGAAGAGGGTCTTGTTACTCCTACCAGAAGAGATTAATGACTCAAGAAAAATGGACAGCAGTCGATCGCTACATCACCGATATACTTGTGCCTCCTGATCCTGCATTGGATGCTGCGCTCCAGGCTAGTGACGCGGCTGGGTTGCCCCCTCATAACGTTTCACCGAACCAGGGAAAGTTGCTCATGTTGTTAGCTTTGATTCACAAAGCACACAACATTTTGGAGATTGGCACATTAGGCGGTTACAGCACAATCTGGCTGGCGAGGGCGTTACCTACCAATGGTCGCTTGATTACCCTCGAATCTGATCCTAAACATGCCGAAGTTGCCCGCCACAACATCACCCATGCTGGTTTGACTAATATCGTTGAAGTCCGTGTTGGGAAAGCTTTAGATACGCTTGCAAAGCTCGCTACGGAGAATTGTCATCCATTCGACCTGATTTTCATTGACGCAGATAAGCCAAGCAATCCAGAGTATTTTTCATGGGCACTAAAGCTCTCTTGCAAGGGCAGTTTGATCATTGCTGATAATGTTGTGCGGGATGGAGCCGTGATCGAGCCGGATAGTGTCGATCCTAAAGTTCAAGGAATACGCCGTTTTAACGAGATGCTTGGTTCTGAGCCACGGGTGAGCGCAACAGCGATCCAGACCGTTGGCAGCAAAGGGTATGATGGCTTTGCGATCGCTCTTGTCACCTCTGATCAGTAGCAATGTTGCTACAAAGCTATTTGTAGCGAACAGCAGCCTCAACTGCCATCAGTTCCCAAATCAGAGTTAGCCGAACTCTCGTGGAGCGCCCAACTTGAAACTGCGCTGAAGCCAGCATGTTATGCAATTCCTGTTGGGTGTAGCACTGTTTGTGAGCAGGATCGATCCATTTCAAGATAAGGTCGCACAGTTGACAAAGCCAACCATCACGACACCAGTCTAAAAGTACAAGTCCGCCATCTGGTTTCAAAACTCGTTGCATTTCCCGTAAGGACGCTAATGGATCGTCAAAGAAGTGAAATGAATTGGCAGAGATGACAACATCAAAGCTGCGATCGGGAAAGGGAAGCGATCGCACGGTTGCTTGTTGAAATTTAACGTGGGGAAACGCTTGTAGTTTTTGTCTGGCTTTAATCAACATCTGTTCTGAAAGATCTACACCCACGATTTGCTGATGGGGATTTTCTGCAACTAAAAGCCTCGTATCGATTCGCTAATTGATCGTACTGATCACGAACAGTTAATTCAATTTCACTTTCCCTAGCCTGAGACATATTAAGCCATCCTAACCCTAGCTATACTTGCTTCCCAAAATTCCACTGTTGAGGATCAAACTCATTGAGTGAACTTAAAACTTTATCCGCTTCCTGAAATAAACTTTTATCCATGATTGGGTCGGGGACGGCAACAACGGTCATACCTGCCTGTTTGGCAGCAATTACACCTGCAAGAGAATCCTCAAACACTAAACAGTGTTCTGGATGTACCCCTAATCGTTGAGCTGCAACCAAGAAAATATCAGGCGCAGGCTTACCCTGCTTAACTTCTGGATCATCTCCCAGCACAATGCAGTGAAATTGCTGTATCCACTCTTGATGATGGGTGATTTTGGCAGCAAAGGGACGCTGAGAAGAACTGCTGGCGATCGCCTGAGGAATCCCTGCTTGATAAAAATGTTGGGTTAATTCCATTGCACCAGGCATTGGGCAGGATAAAGGATATAGGTCGTAGATGATGGCAGCCTTTTGTTCTATGTACTCTTGAACGGTGAGCGGCAATGCCAGCATATCAATGATAATTTGAGCCGAATCCTCTGCCTTGCGCCCCATGACTTTTGTCCGCACAGAGGCATCAAGGGTTTTGTCATAGCGAGCGGCGATCGTCTGATTCACTTGGGCATGAATGAATTCCGTGTTTAACAGTAATCCATCTAAGTCATAAATGAGGTGAGTAGTTGATTTTAAGTTAGACATCCCATATTTTCTATTAAGTTAAGCAAGAGACTAAGATCGGGGTGAAATGTTCAAGGTCGGGGGTTGACAGATTGGCAACTTTAGCGCGATCGTCCCAGATGCGAAGCTGTACGGCATCTTTAGCGTAGGGTTGAGCAATGAACGATGCAGCAGCTTCCGCTGAAAAAATGCCGCCCTGAAGTTTTAAGCTGCGCTTAGAGGCAGGAGAAAGAGACTCCCAATAGGTTGAACCCACTGCACAGAGATAGCGTTTCGCATCTACATGCAGGCGAATCGGTTCTGTCACAGAGGGTTTAAATAATGTTTGCAGCAATGGCATGGCGCGATATTCATGGCGATCGTCTAGACCACGATCGGCAACGTTCTCACCTAAATCATGCAGCAAGTGTCCTAAATCGTGCAGCAAACAGGCAGCGATGAGATCGGGAGTGCGATCGTCATTTTCAGCTAAGGTCGCGCATTGCAGCGCATGTTCCAGTTGACTAACAGCTTCCCGTCCGTATTGGCTATTGCCTTTAGTTATGAGGATTTCCAGAATTGGTTTGAGTCGAGATTGCATGACCAAATATAGGGAGTAAAGAACTTAATTTCCAGGATTGATGGCATGTCCAGCGATAATCAGCATGGCGTTGATAGAAGCGTAATTCCCATTGAACAGATGCCTGTAAATCGATGCACTCTTGAGCGAGTTGGATCAATGATTCAGAGTGCTCAAATTGAAATTCATAGGCTAAACTAAGGTGCAGCCAATCCTTGAGCCGTAAAGCATCCGAGCGCGTTGGAGAAACAGCGAGTTCGGCAAAGATAGCGATTACTTTTTTCAACCAATCAGACTGGAGTTCTAATCCATGCCAGTCAGAGCGAAAGGTTAATTTTTGAATGGTAACAACCGGATCTGGAGAAGGTTGAGCTTGCTTGAGGGCGCGATCGAGTGCCTGCACGTACAAGGGAATTGCCACTTCCTCATCCTGAAAAAAGCCCGTCAAGGTGCAGTGCGGCATATAACGATGAGCCGCATTTTCGCCACAAAAGGTAAGGCTTTGCTGAAAGTAGCGATCGAGCTGATCCGCCAGTTCACCGACTGGACAGGCATACACGATAAAAGTTTCAGGCATGACGAGCTACCTCTCGTCCCTGGATATAAATAGAAGCGATCGCGGAGGGCAATGTATAACCCGGTTTAACCAACAGAAAATCGGCATCCAATCCGGCGGCAATGGCACCTTTGCGATCGCCAATTTCTGCCGCTTTTGCCGGATGAGTGGAAACCAGTTTCCAACTTTCCTCAAAGGGCATTAATCCCATTTCTGCCATCTTAAACGGCGCATGGAACAGAGACGGATAGTGATAATCAGAGCAAAGACAATCAAGAACTCTGGCTTCTGCGGCGGCTGCCACACTCATGTATCCAACGTGCGACCCACCCCGAATCAGGTTAGGCGCACCCATCAACACAGACGCTCCGTACTCATGAGATTTAGCTGCTAGCTCAATAGAGGCTGGAAATTCAGCGATCGCCACTTGCCGCCTCTTGCTCAATGCCACATCTGCTTCGGACTCATCATCATGGGAGGCAACGGGAATCCCCAGTCGGTGGGCTTGTTCGACCAAGTGTTCAATTTGGTGTAATCCTTCGTCTTGACGGGTAATTGCCGCTTCAACCAACGATCGAATTTCGGGCAGGGACAGTTTGATGCGTTGTTGCAAGCCTTTGGTGTAACGGGTCAAGGTTGCATCATCCGTGGCATCCGGGACGTGATTGTTCAATGACAGGAGATGAACAGTACCGTTTTCTAACCACTCACACAATTCCTCATGGTGCTCTGTATTACTTTGTTCATGTCGGATATGAATGCGGCTGTCAACCTTAAGATTCAGCGACTGGTGCAGAATCGTGTCAATAAGTTTTCGAGCCGTATCGCGGCTGCGTAAACCCGGTTCAAAAGAATCTGTGATGGAGTAGTAAAAGGTGGTAATTCCAGCTGCGAGGAGGGTACGGTCGTTTTCCGTAATAGCGATTTCTAGCGGAAAATTCACACCCGGACGAGGGCAAATCATCCGCTCGAAGGCATCGCCGTGAATATCTACAATGCCAGGAAGCATTTGTAAGCCTGTGACATCGATCGCAACAAATCCACTCGGTTTACTGGTTTGATCAATCTGGATAAACCGACCCTCTTCAATTAAAACCGTCGCATCTCGAAGCCAATCCGCTGGCGTTAATACATCTGCGCCTTGTAGGGCAATTTTGGTTGTGGTTGATGGTTGCATCCGTTTTCCCCTGTTTCGCCTATGGATCTTGTCAAGCAACTCGTTGTCCCTGCCGAACTACTGAGGTGAGCCGAGGCAGAACGCCATCATCATGAACCGTGACAAAATCTGCCCGCTTACCAATTTCGAGGGAACCGCGATCGCCCTCTAACCCAATGGCTTTCGCTGGATTAATCGTCACCAATCTCATGGTTTGATGAATCGGTTTTCCAGTGGTGCGAGTGATTAAAAAGATGGATTGCAGCAAACTTTGGGGCACATAGTCGGAGGAAATAATATCAACCAGATCAATCTCGACCAGTTCCATTGCCGAGATATTGCCAGAGTGAGAACCTCCCAAAATCAAATTCGGCGCACCCATAAGAATTTGTAACCCATGGCGGTGTGCTTCTTTCGCTGCATCCAATGTAGTAGGAAATTCTGCAATGGCAGCACCATCAGCAACCGCTTGCTGCACATGTTCTACAGTGGCATCGTCATGGCTGGCAAGAGCAATTTGTTTGGTGCGAGCAAGCTGCACTAAATTTTGGCGGTTGCGATCGGCGTGAGTACCCTGAGCCTCGATGCGATCCTGGATAAATGCATCCACTTCTAATGCACTGATGCCATGTTTGCCCATGTAGTATTGCTTGTACTTCTCAATATCGGCGAACTGACGCTGACCGGGGGTGTGATCCATCAGTGAAATGAGAGAGAGTAACGGGTGATCGGCGTACTGTTCGGTCACGTTGTAGGCATGTTCATACACCAATTCACACCGCAAATGCAGGCGATGATCGACGGCAAATCGTCCCTGTTCCTGTCCCTGTTCGATCGCTCCAATCATCGGTTCAAACTGCGTCAGACGAATTGAGGTCGGCGTAACGTCACCAACAGCGATCGCATCACAAACCGTTGTAACTCCGGCACTGATTAATTCACGATCGTGATAGAGTGCGGCTGCATCAAAGGGGAAACGTACTTTGGGGCGGGGTGAAATACATCGTTCTAGGTTATCGGTATGGAGTTCAATCAATCCTGGTAAAAGATAGTCTCCATCTCCGTTCTGACCCTGAGCGACCACTCCGGGCTGAATGTCTGCAATCGTGCCATCTCGAATCACTAACGTCCCTAAAACCTCTTGGTCGGGAAGCTGAAGCCGATAGTTGGTATAAATCTGTTCATTCATGACTTAATCTTCTCGTTCAAAGGTTAAGACTCGATTACAAACGCGATCGCGTACTTCATCATCATGAAAAATGCCAATCATGGCACATCCCTCTGCTTTGCGTTCCTCGATCAACTGCATTACCGCTTCACGATTTATCCCGTCCAATGCTGAGGTCGGTTCATCCAACAAAAGAATGGGATAATTGACAGAGAATGCTCGCGCAATGTTAACCCGTTGTTTTTCACCGCCAGAAAAGGTTGTAGGAGATAAACTCCAGAGACGTTCCGGTAGATTTAATCGAACGAATAATTCTCGTACTTTGTCGTAGGCAGTTTCCGGGTTGTATCCCAGTTCCATTAAAGACTCTGCCGCTACCTCCAATGCTGGAACACGCGGGATCACCCGCAAAAATTGGCTAACGTAGCCGATCGTTTTTTGACGAACCGCGATGAGTTCGTGAGGTTGCAGCGTTGGCAAATCCACCCAGGTTCCGTCATGCTGCACCCAAATTGAACCGCGATCGACCCGGTAGTTGCCATAGAGCGATCGCATTAGCGTTGATTTTCCTGATCCGGAGGAACCAACTAACGCCACGCATTCACCCATTTCAACACTTAAAGAGACACCCTTCAAAACAGGTAAATGAATTCCACCTTGATTGTGTAAGGTAAATCCTTTGTACAAAGTATCAGCGTGAAGACATACGTTTGAAGCAACATCAGGGCTTCGTTGGCGATGATTAGAGTTCAGCAGTTGAGATGTCATAGATACTCTTGCAATGAGTGACTAGGGAACTAACGTGGCATTCACCAGTTGTTGTGTGTAAGGATGCTGCGGATCATCTAGAACTTGATCCGTTAATCCTTCTTCAACCACAACTCCGTTTTGCATTACCATCAGACGATGAGCGAGTAATCTGACTACGCCAATATCGTGCGTGACAAGAATGACGCTCAGATGCAATGTTCGTACAAGAGAACGCATCAAATCCAGTAACTTTGCCTGTACTGAAACGTCTAATCCACCTGTGGGTTCATCCATCAGCACCAGTCTGGGTCGCGTGATCAGCACACGGGCTAACTGCAATCGCTGCTGCATCCCTCCGGAAAACGTGTTGGGGAATAGGTCGATGCGATCGCCCGGAATTTCGACCTGGCTCAACCATTCCAAAGCGTCTGCCCGAATATTGCCATAATGCCGCTCTCCGACATTCAGTAATCGCTCTCCAATGTTGGCTCCTGCCGTTACATTCATCCGTAGCCCGTCTCTCGGATTTTGATGCACAAAACCCCATTCTGTTCGCATCAACAACCGCTGATGGGCTTCTGGGAGTTCTCCCAAATCCAGTACTTCTCCAGCCCGGTTTTGATAAATTACCTGTCCCGAATCTGGAGGTAAATGTCCAGCGATCGCACTCAACAACGTCGATTTTCCCGATCCCGATTCACCAATAATGCCAAGAACTTGCCCCGGATACAGACTGAAGGAGACATCCTGGCACGCGCGAATCTTGCCATAGGATTTACTCAACTGGTTGACCGTTAGTAGAGGTTGCATCACTTACTTACCCTGTCTGCGATTGCAAAAATCCGTATCTGAACAAATCCACATGCGATCGCCGCGATCGTTAATCACAATTTCATCCAAATAACTTTCTGTTGATCCACAAAATTCACAAGCATGATCCCAGGTTTCGATCGTAAAGGGATAATCTTCAAAGTCGAGACTTTTCACCTTTGTGTAGGGCGGTACGGCATAGATGCGTTTTTCTCGTCCTGCTCCAAATAACTGCAATGCTGGACTCATGTGCATCTTAAGGTTATCAAACCGGGGAATCGGACTCGGTTTCATCAAGTAGCGATCGTTCACCATTACCGGATAGTCGTAGGCAGTTGCAATCTGACCGAAGTGTGTGATGTCTTCATAGAGCCGCACATACATTGAGCCGTACTCTTCCAAGGCGTGCATTTTGTTCGCTTCGGTGCGAGAGGGTTCAATGAAATACAGCGGTTCTGGTAACGGCACTTGGTACACCATAATCTGACCTTCTCGTAATGGTGTTTCTGGAATACGATGGCGGGTCTGGATTAGGGTAGCTTCCTCCGTTCGTTCTGTTGTTTGCACCCCACAAACTTTTTGAAAGAAGCGTCGAATATTGACTGCATTGGTCGTATCATCGGCTCCTTGATCAATCACTTTCAGGACATCCTGTTGACCAATCACAGAAGCCGTGACTTGAATGCCACCCGTTCCCCAACCATAGGACATCGGCATTTCTCGTGAACCAAAGGGAATTTGATGTCCTGGAATGGCAACCGCTTTCAAGAGCGCCCGCCGAATCGATCGCTTGGTTTGCTCATCTAAATAGGCAAAGTTAAACCCTGGTTCAGGAGTGGTAGACGTAGAAGTAGAAACAGATTCAGGCTGTGACATTGGCATTCTCCACTGCATTCTCGGTAACAGACACCTGGCTCATTTCGGAATTCATTTCAGAATCTATTTCAGATGTCTCTGTTGCCTCTTGTCTTAATTTCCGAATTAAATTCAGTTCTGCTTGAAAATCGATGTAATGCGGCAGTTTCAAATGCTGTACAAACCCTTGTGCTTCCACGTTGTCGGAGTGATACAACACGAACTCTTCGTCTTGCGCGGGTGCAGTCATCTCTTCACCCAACTCCTTGGCTCGTAGAGCGCGATCGACCAGTGCGATCGACATCGCTTTGCGCTCGTTGTAGCCAAATGTCAATCCGTATCCTCTTGTGAATTGTGGTGGAATCTCTTTGCTGCCCTTAAACTGATTCACCATTTGTACTTCGGTTACGGTGATAGCAGCGATCGCCACCTCAAATCCCAACTCTTCTGGGCAAATGATCACCTCCACATCGCCCACTCGGATCTCTCCTGCAAAGGGATGATTCTTGCCATATCCTCGCTGTGTGGAATATGCCAAGCCCAACAGAAACCCCTCATCGGCACGCGCCAAATTTTGTAACCGTGCTTCTCGACTGGCAGGTGTGCTCAACGGTTGACGGGTAATATCAAACGGAGACGTTTCTGAATGAGGTTGATGTCCATTAGTCGAGGTTCCATTTTGCGATCGCCCCAATTCTTCCTCAATTAACCCTTCCTGTCCCAGAGTATCGATGACACGCGGCATAGTAGCTTGCTGCGGTTCTGTTTCTGGGGCGATCGAGTTATTTCCTTCAGCGGCTAGTTTGAAATCCAATAGGCGATGCACATAATCGAAGGTTGCACCGAGACGTTGCCCCCCCGGAACATCCTTAAAGATGGCAGAGATTCGACGTTGGATTGCCATCTGGCTAGTATCGATCGGACGACTGTAATACAGACGAGGCAAGGTTGTACGGTAAGCCCGGAGCAGAAAAACGGCTTCCACCAAATCGCCCCACGATTGCTTAATCGCTAACGCTGCCAGATCTGGGTCATAAAGGCTACCCTCACTCATGACGCGATCGACTGCCAGCCCCATCTGCTGCTTAATCTGCTCCAGCGTTAGCTCTGGAATATCGGGATCACCTCGTCGTCGCGCTTGCAACAACGCTTCAGCATTCTGAATGGCTTGTTCGCCTCCTTTCACTGCCACATACGCCATAACGATTTCACTCCTGATTCAATAGTTGTGGAATTAATTGTGAGATTACGTGGTCAGATCAACGACATAACTGAATCCATGCTTGGTAAAGCCAAGAGATTCATAAAAGGCGTGAGCATTTTTTCACTTTAGATTCGTTGATAGCGCCATCTTGTAACACTCGGACTGTCGGCATTGCTCTAGGGCAAACTGCATCATTGCTTTACCAATTCCCTGACCTTGACATGTCGGATCGACCGCAACCGCTTCCACAATGCCCGATGGATGACCCAGATGCAGCAGGTTATCCATAACCAGCAGCGCAAACGTGCCAACGATAGAGCCATTCAAATCAGCCACATAAAGGTGGTAGTTGGGATAGTGATGCATCTTCTCAAAGAACGCCTTGGACTGCGCCATCGAGGGCTTCAATCCATCATCTAATTCTGGTTGGCTATATAAGTCCAAAATGGCTGGTAAATCGGCTTCAGTGGCTTTCCGGATGGCGATCGTCATTACGCTTCCTCATGTTTTCATGCTTGATGTCAGTCGAACGGGGTAGACCGATGACATAGGTTTGGTCAAACAGAAAAACATCCACCCCTAATGGATAAGCGTGATGATTGCTGACCCACTGCTGCCAAAATTGCGCTGGAAGCTGAGGGGCAATCGCCCTTTCACCTAAAATCCCCGGTCCTTGCAGCACAACCGCCTCACCATCCACCAAACCCTCAACCTGAATTAGCAGGGTTGTAGACGCTTCTGGATACTCAGCCGTACCGGGATGCAATGCTTGCAGAGCAGGCGATCTAGCCACATCCCAAATCACTGCAAAATCTGCCTGTTGAGGATCGGTTGTGAATCGGCATCCAGTATGAAAGCGCAACCAGGATTCAATCTCTAATCCGGGCTGAAGCCACACCTGAGTTTCTAGATCAAGCAACGTCAAACAAGCTGCTGCACAAGCTGGAGACATACCATCGGGTGGAGTGATGGATGTTGTTATTGTGCAGGAGCAACCGGGGTGAGCCAACGCCTCTAACAAGGTGCGAAAGGTCGTTTGAGCCTCGTGAACTGCGTCTTGAAATCCAGGTAATGAGATGACCATACCGATTAACTCCCCCGCACCAGGGTAAAAAAGTTGACTCGCGTTGACTCAGCTTGACGCTGTTGTTGCTCCTGTTGCTGTTGTGCGATCGCTTGAAGCGGCAGAATTACCTGCGTTTGGATCACATCATGCCAGTCAGAATGTTGAAGCAAGGCATCACATAGGGCTGCCAGTTCAGCATGACGGTGCGATCGACCTGCCACATAGCCAAACCCGACGATTGCTTCCTCTAGATCGGGTGTTTCTAGCTTCACGACACAGCGCGTAATGGTCATTTCACCCAGATAAAAGGGTTGTCCTGTACCCCCGGTTCGCCCCTGCACCATCGTCAAACCAATCTCTGGAGGACGCAGAAAATTGTAGTAAGGGAGATGGGTCAAGGTTGAAACAACGTGTTCTAGCTGAAGCGGTGTAACCTTTGCCAGAGTCGCCATCCAGGACTGTCGCGGGGTTAAATCTGCCATGAGCAATCCTTAATCTGTTCTTAAAATTTATCTAGATGTCTAGACAAATTATGGGTGATCGAGAGACGCATTGCAAGGAAGATTAACCGAAGAACTCCTGTTTCAAATGCAGCAACTGAATTGATGTTAAGAACAGCAATTGCGATCGCCATTCTAAGGCATTGTCCAGCCTAAGATGTTAAAGAATCACGATCAAATCTTCACATCTGACTAATTGACGACCCAGTTTATATTTTGATAATTATAGAAATATGGAAAAAGCACCTCTAAGCACCTCGTCTGTCGAATCCATTGCTGAAATCTTCTCAGCATTGGGGCAGGTTTCGCGCCTGCAAATTGTTCGGCTGCTGCTGGCTGCTTATCCTAAAGGATTGCCAGCCGGAGAGATTCAGAAAGAGTTGGGCATTTCCGCCCCGACGCTTTCCCATCATCTCGACAAGCTGCGTCAGGTGGGTGTTTTGCAAACCGAGAAAGACCGCCAATGGATTTGGTACAGTGTCCGTTCTGAAACATTGAAGCAGTTGATGGAATTCCTCTACGCCGAGTGCTGTACCCGAAATCATGTGGTGGTATTAGAAGAATCTGCGGATAATTCAGATCAAGACTGCTGCGCTTAAAAGTAGGGCAGCGTACCTCTCCTGTTTTTTTTGCTCCCAATTTCGACGTTTGTAAAAATACCAAAGGAGGTATTGCAATGGCTACTTTAAAGACTCATATTGCATTAAACGTCACGGACTTGGACAAATCGGTAGCTTTCTATCAGGTGATGTTTGGTATTGCTCCAGTAAAGTACAAAGCCGACTATGCCAAGTTTGAGCTGGAGCAGCCTGCCCTCAACCTAACGATGAATTTGACCGGTCGGGTAGAACCACATGGCGCATTGTCCCACTTAGGAATCCAGGTCAGCAGTACTGAAGACATAAAAGCCGCGATCGATCGCTTCACAACCGCAGGTTTGGCAACCTTTGAGGAAGAGGATACAGACTGCTGCTATGCGTTGCAGGATAAGGTCTGGGTGACAGACCCCGATGGCAATCGCTGGGAAGTATTCGTTGTGAGGGTGAGTGATACTGCATCCGAAGAGAACAGTTGCTCAATGATACAGATTGCCAATCAAGCCAAACTTACTAAGCCATGCTGTGCTTGATGTGGGTTCAGTAATGAGGTCGTCTGCAGTGGATAGGGCTATATCACCACTAATTCAGGGATTATCACAATAAAGGACAGCAATTCTATGACAACAAATGTTGTAACGCGCTTAAACCGCAGTGTGCGGCAATTGGATGGGGTATTTCTGGCGATCGCCCTGATTCTCATCGTTCTGGCAATCCTGGTTCCGCCTCAAGCTTCTGACAGCATTCGCTTTGTCCTCAAGAATCTTTTGAAAGTCGCGCCTTTTCTCTTTCTATCCATTGGAATTGCTGCCTATGCTCAGGCAACTGGGGCTGACAACTTAATCGCGAAAGCATTTCAGGGACGTGTCTCGGTGATGATTCCAGTTGCTGCACTGATTGGGGCACTTTCCCCCTTCTGTTCCTGTGGTGTTATTCCGCTCATTGCGGCATTGTTATCAATGGGGGTTCCTGTTGCCGCTGTTATGGCATTTTGGCTATCTTCTCCGCTCATGGACCCATCTATGTTTGTGCTGACAGTCGGCACATTGGGACTACAATTTGCGATCGCCAAAATCATCGCTGCACTTGGCATTGGTTTGCTCGGAGGATTTGGTACGCTGCTGCTCGTCAAAGCAGGAATCTCCACTGAGGCGTTTAACGCACCCCTCAAAGAAGGAGCTAGCAACGGAGGCTGTGCAGGCAGCAAAATTCGTAATCCTAAATCCGTGGTTTGGCAATTCTGGCACGATCCAGAACGGCAGCAAAAGTTTTGGAAAGGGGCGCGAAAAAATGCTGTGTTTTTGGGTAAGTGGTTAGCCCTGGCTTTTGTGTTAGAGAGTCTGATGGTAGTGTATGTACCTGATGGTTGGATTGGGACGATCGCTGGCGAAGACAGCCTGCTCTCTATTCTTGGAGCCGCTCTGGTTGGTATTCCTGCCTATCTCAATGGATACGCCGCACTTCCCCTGGTTAAAGAGTTAATTCATCAAGGTATGAATCCCGGCGCAGGCATGACATTTCTCTTGGCTGGTGGAGCTACCAGCATTCCCGCGATGATTGCAGTGTTTGCCCTAACCCACCGTCCCGTTTTCCTGGCGTATCTGGGGTTTGCCTTCCTCGGTTCAGTTCTGTCAGGACTCGCCTTCAGCCTAATTGTGTAGTGCTTCATTGCCCTTCTTACCATTGCCCTCTCCTACAATTGCTGGAGTTCACCATGCATCCGATTGATGTTTTACCGGATAGCCCGATTCAACCCGTGAGACAAATCTCTAAACTGTTCCTGGAGCGTGGGATTTTCTCATTTCAGGCGGCGTGTCGTTATGTCAAAGCGATGCCCTATGGTGCTAACTCCAACAACGAGGATTCGTTGATTTTATTTCAAGAAGAATGCGGCACCTGTACCACCAAACATGGGGCGATCGCTCGTTTAGCTCAAGAGCTTGGATTGGAGGTTTATAAGAATCTTGGCTTCTATCGACTCAACGATGAAATCGTGACTGGCGCAAGTAGTTTGCTTGAGCCACATGGTCTAAACTTCATTCCTCAAATTCACTGTTTTCTAGAGTATGGCGAGTTTAGAGTCGATTTGACTGAGGGCAACTGCAACGGCAAGAACAAAACGATCGAAGCGTATGATTTTGTCGTTCGCGTCAGTCCAGATTTAACTCATCTTGAAGAAGAGCAGTATTATCTCAGTTACCTGAATCGATACTTTACGATTGACCCCCAGCTAGCGATCGCAGGAATTCCAACCATCTTGAAACTACTTGAGGCTTGCAATCGACAAGTCAAATATCAATGCTCACTGATGTCGCTCACTCGCTGAAAGATTCTGCTTCGCGAGCCTTAGTACAGGGTGAGCGAGGTCCCTATGACGGGGATTGGATTTACTGGAGTCAATGAAATCAGCACACCTCCGACTATCAAACCAACAGTTGTCAAACTATTGGTTTGATAGTCAGGGAAGTGTCAATTATGTGGATTGTATTTTCAGTCAGAGGAGCTGATGAAAGTTCACCATGTGGACGGCAATTCAGCCAACTATCAACAGAACAATCTGGCGCTATTACATCGACATCGTCATGACCAATTGCACCGAAGTCTGCGTGACAAGCACCAGACGGTTGAGGAGTCGTGTGAGGTGCAAAATCTCAAGCACGGTTCTGAAGACCAGCGGAGTAGGCGACGCTCCGCTGAGTTTAACTCCATTGCTATACAAGGGCGAAGATACACGGGCGATCGAAATCTTTTATCCATATCAACCGGCGAAGATTCGCCTACCGAATGAAGAGAGCATGTTTTATGCGGAGAAGCTTTACCGGAAATGGCGAGGCTGATGGGCCAGTAGGGCTTCAGTAATTTGCTCAAAAATTGATCCAAATTGATCTTTCGCACGCTCAAACTCTGGTACTTGCCAATCTGGTACTAAAGCGTCATCTAGTTGCTTCGCATCTATTAAACCGGCACTCATTGATCTTGCATTTTTCAGGCTGAAATCTTTGCAGATAGCCACTCTGCTTTAGCGACTTACATTGCTGGGTTAATAGATAGGCGGGACAGCGGACTTCAAGTTGCAATGCCTTCACCTACGGCATCCTACCCTAATCCCTCTTCTGTCACTCTCACTGGAGGATAGCTGAAATGAGGTAAATTCGTTGTGATTAGCTTGAATGAATTCAGCTAAACCGCACATCAACAGCACAAGAATTTATCCTCTTCTCAGAGTGGCAGAAGAGGATAAATTCTCAGCCTAAATCAAGCTCTGCTTCCCTCCTAGTCACCATTCCAGGTTCACCCCGTTTTGTCAGTTAAGCAGCTCACTCAACTAGAACTGGAAGCATGAGTCGCTGACGGACGAGTGAACTTTCTGTGCAATAGCGCAGTAAGTCTAGGGATGAGGGGTGCTCCATCAGTTTTTGAGGTAACTATATGTTCTTTTAGAAGACCTTAAGTCAGTGTGTTTTAGAACACTTGAAAAGTTTGAGGATTTTTGCAGGCCTTGTAGATCTAATAGAACGAAATTAACCCAGAGAGTAACTTGTAATAGAAGATTTACGGAATTAACCTCAGGACATTGTTCTATTAAAGATCAATTAATGCATTCTTAAGCTGAGAATGGCAGGGTTTTTGTGGGTATGAATTTTGCTTCGGTTGTATTACAACCCAGCTCATGTGATGCACTGCATTGCATATATGGGTTGCAATACTGCCTTGTTTTCGGATGTCTTCAAAACAACGTTAACCGTAATTGCAGCATTCATTTTGATGAAAAATTCTTCTGGATTTTTATCCATTAGCCACAGTATTTTCAGTATCTAAGGAGTCTTAGCAAGAGATGGCAGATTTTGACACAAACATTGAACCTGCTGAACTAGAAGGATTTGCTTCTTTGCCTGCTGATACTTTCGCAGAGGGACCTGAAACGGGTGAAGGTATTTCAGGAAATGGTCGAACTGGTCCTTTTGAAGGTCCTCCTATTCAAGGTTTTAGCGGTGTGCAGTTTGCTCCTGGTGGCGACGGTTCCACCTATTGGTTCCTCTCGGACAACGGCTTTGGCTCCAAGTTCAACAGTTCCGACTATTTACTCCGCATCTATCAGGTTGATCCTAACTTCGCGGGTTCTGAAGGGGGCGATCGCAGCGTTGAGGTGCAAGGGTTTGTTCAACTTAGTGATCCAAACAACCTAATTCCATTTGACATTCAAAATGAGGGAACGAGCGATCGCCTGCTCACGGGTTCCGACTTTGATGTCGAGTCTCTGGTGATTGATGGCAATGGCGAGATCTGGATTGGAGACGAATTTGGTCCCTACATCCTGCACTTTGATGCCACGGGCAAACTGCTGGAAGCTCCCATTCCAACGCCTAACGTCAACACCGTCAATACGCTCGATAACACCCTCAACACGCTCAACGGTCAAGATCCGCTTGTCATCGGACACCGGGGCGCAAGTGGCGAATTACCTGAGCACACCCTAGAGGCATACAGACTAGCCATCACTCGTGGTGCTGACTTCATCGAGCCTGACCTGGTATCCACCAAAGACGGCGTATTAATCGCTCGCCACGAGCCAATCCTGGGTGGCACCACCGATGTTGCCAGTCGTCCCGAATTTGCCGATCGCAGACGTGATGGAGTCATTGACGGCGTTCTGTATGAGGACGAATTCTTTGCCTCCGACTTTACTCTGGAGGAAATCAAGACCCTGCGGGCGATCATGCCTCAGGACTATCGCACCGATGTCTTCGATGGCGTGTTCCAGATCCCAACCTTTGAAGAAGTGATCAACTTGGTCAAACAGATTGAGGTAGATACGGGTAAAAAAATTGGCATCTATCCCGAAACCAAGCACCCTACTTATCACGACGACCTGGGACTGTCTTTGGAAGAACCCCTGCTGGAAACCCTGGAGGAAACTGGCTTTACCGATCCTGACCGCGTCTTCATCCAGTCCTTTGAAGTTTCCAATCTAAAGGAACTGAACACCAAGACAGACATTCCGCTGGTGCAGTTGCTAGATGCTTATGACGTGGCTCTGGATGGTTCTCTCATTTATCAAGATGTCAATGCTCGTCCCTACGACTTTGCAGTCAATGGTGACAATCGCACTTATGGTGATTTGCAGACTCCAGAGGGACTTGCAGAAATTGCTGAATATGCCGACGGCATTGGACCCTGGAAGCGAATGATTGTCTCCGTCAAGGGCGTAGATGCCAACGGTGATGGTGTGGCTGACGATGTAAACGGCGATGGCACCGTAAATGATGCAGATAAAACAACCACTGCCCCCTCCAACTTGATTTCTGATGCCCACGAAGCAGGGCTGTTGGTTCATGCTTACACCTTCCGCAATGAGGATCGCTTCCTTGCATCTGACTATCAAGGCAGTCCCAATGAAGAGTATGAGCAGTTCATCAATTTGGGCGTGGACAGTTACTTCACCGATTTCCCCGGTACAGGCGACCTGGTGCGCGATCAGATTACGGGTGAATTTGTGCGATCGCCTCAAAACCCAGACGTGCTTACCGCCACTGAGTTTGACACGCTGACAGGTGAAGCTCCCATTGTGATTGGTCATAGAGGCGCATCCGGTCTACGCCCAGAGCATACCTTGGAAGCTTACAAGCTGGCGATCGCTCAGGGCGCTGACTTCATTGAGCCCGACCTAGTAGTCACCAAAGACGGCGTTTTGATTGCTCGCCACGAGCCTATGCTAGCAGTGGTAGCGCTCAACCCCGATGGCACAATTCAGCGCGATGCCAGCGGCAGGCCTGTACTGAATACGACCGACACCAGCACCGATGTTTACCTGCGACCTGAATTTGCTGATCGTCTAACCGTGAAGAACCTGGATGGTCGTCTGGTTGGTGGCTGGTTTGCCGAAGACTTTACCCTGGCAGAAGTCAAGCAACTGAACGCGATCGAACGGCTTCCGGCTCTACGTAGCACTGCCTTCAACAACGATGGATTGAAGGTACCTACGTTGGCTGAGGTAATCGACCTGGTGCAAGAAGTTGAGGCTGAGACGGGTCGCCAGATCGGCATCTACCCCGAAACCAAGCACCCTACCTTCTTCCAGCAACAAGGTTACAACACCAGCGAAATTTTGGTAGACACTCTGGTGTCCGAAGGCTTCACCGACCCCAACCGGGTTTACATTCAGTCCTTTGAGGTGAGCAACCTGAAAGAACTGAACGACACAATCATGCCCGAAGCAGGTATCGACATTCCTCTGGTTCAGCTCTTTGGGAGTTCAGGTCAGCCCTACGACTTCGTAGTCAGCGGCGACACTCGCACCTACACCGACTTGTCTACTCCAGATGGATTGGCTGAAATTGCTGAATACGCGGCGGGGATCGGACCCAATAAGCAGCGCATTGTCCCCCTCTCTACGGTCGATGCAGATGGCGACGGTCAGCCCGATGACCTGAATGGCGACGGTGCTATCAGTGATGGCGATCGCGTCACAGGCACTCCCACCACTTTGATTCAAGATGCCCATGATGCCGGGTTGCTGGTTCACCTCTATACTCTGCGGAATGAGAGCTTCTTCCTGCCGGATAGCTATAACGGTGATCCGCTGAATGAATACGAACAGTTTATCGAACTAGGAGTAGACGGCTTCTTCACCGACTTCCCCGGTACTGGATTTACTGCCCGCAGCAACTTCATCGAAGAACCCGCAGTTTCTAACTTAGGCGGCTCTCGTGGCTTTGAAGGCATGGCCTTTAGCCCCGATCGCACCACCCTCTACCCCATGCTAGAAGGAACCGTAGTGGGTGATCCAACTGGCTCATTGCGGATCTATGAATTTGATGTTGCCAGCAGTTCCTTTGAGGGATTACTTGGACTCTATCAGCTAGAATCGCCCAACAATGCGATCGGTGACTTTACCCCCATTAATGACAAGGAGTTTCTCGTCATCGAGCGAGATAACAACCAGGGAGCGACAGCCGGATTCAAGAAGATCTTCAAAGTTAATCTGTCTGAGGTTGACGACAAGAACTTTGTCAAGAAGGAAGAACTAGTTGACTTATTGAACATTAGCGATCCTAACGACTTGAATGGCGACGGCAGCACCACTTTCAACTTCCCCTTCCAGACCATTGAAGATGTCTTAGTGTTCGATTCGGATACCATCCTGGTAGCCAACGACAACAACTATCCCTTCTCCGTGGGCCGCGGCCCTGACATCGACAACAACGAGATTATCCAGCTCAAGCTAAACACCCCCCTGGATTTAGATCCTCGCCTGGGTGTTGCTGGACTCAACGCAGTCACAGAAACCCTCGACTTTGAAGGCGACGAACTGGCTGCTGGAACGGTCATCACCGATCAGTTTGCAGATTTGGGTCTTTCCCTCTCTTCTGACTCTGGCGATCTGATGCTCTTTGATTCTGAAAACCCCACGGGCGGCGATACTGACCTGGCTACACCAGACAAAGGTAATGTCCTGATCATCTCGGAAGACGGTAACTCTTCTAACCCGGATGACAACGGGGAAGGAGGCACGGTGAGCTTCCAATGGGATTCTTTAGTGGGTGTTGTGAGCGTGGGTCTACTCGACATTGAAGAAGCAGGTGGAACGGTTACACTCTATGACAGTGAGAGAACTGCAATCAAAACTATAGAGATTCCCCCACTTGAGAACAACAGCTTCCAGCAACTGTCTCTCAACGCAACTGGCGTGAGTGCTATGGATATCTTCCTGGTAGGAAGCGGAGCAATAACCGACCTTCAGTTTGTTTCCATCCCCAATGGAATCAGCTTGCCTGCATAAATAGGAATCCTTAAGTTGGGCTTTGCTTCTGCAATCCCCGATTTGTGCACAGTGACTTTTATTTGACGTGGGGAGACATTAGTGTCGTTAAAGCAGCGAAGCTAAATCTGGCTTGCTTTTTTGCCTCAAGCCAGATTAGCAATGCTGATGGACAGAGGCTAGTCCACTGAGCAAATTCTCCCTGTAATCCTGCAACAGAGGAGATTTTGCTCGACGACACTAATTTGTCCCAATGTCATTTAATGGCTCTTCCCAACTTTTGGCGAAGATGGATGCGATTGCGAATTTGAGCGATGTGGATTCTAGATTTAAGGCTACCTCAAGAACCTCGATCACTAAAAGTTGGGAAGAGCTCATTTAATTTGGCACTGTACAGTGAGTCCGAAAATACTTGGGGTTAATTGTTAAGAGACGATCTCTGAGTCCAAAAGCTTTCAAAAAGCTGTTGATAGAGGTGGTTATTGGAAGTGATCGCTCTGCTTCATTTCGTGTTTCTATCTACTGATAAATTTTGCAGTTAAGCAACTGAATTGTCAGACAAACAGAGTACCCCTGTGGGTAATGACGAGATTGCATTCCTCGCGAAATGACCACAATTCATCCATTTGCACAACTAGTCGAGACGTTGTTTTGGCAACAACCTCTGCTCGCTGTGGTAGCTCAGCATGAACAGCATTCACGTACTGTTGCAACCAACTTTCCGACAACTGGAGCACCCGTGCAATACCTGCTAGTGAAATACGTTCCAGCAACATTCGATCAATCAAAGTATAGGTGTCCTTGTCTTTCGGTTTCCACGGAGGATTCTCCACAAACTGACGACCACAATCGCGACACTTGTAGTTCTGTTTTCCCCGACGAGTAGTGCCGTTTTTCATAATGTCATCGGAACCACAGGTGGGGCAGAGGAGATAAGGCTTCATGATGGATCAAATCTGTGAATCGGTGCATCATCACGGCTGACCTATAATAGCTACTCCTAATTTTCTCTACCCTTTATTAAAAAGCACTACCAACATCCTTAACCCGAACTGAGATTGTTGTTTAAATTCCATCACTATTTCTGGAAAAACAATTATGGATATGGTAATTATTCTTTCACGTACTACCCGTAAATACACGCATGGCAGTTTTCAACGGCGGTAATGGCAATGACTTTTTTGAGGGAGCCAATGAACCCGACACCCTCACGGGTAATGGGGGTAATGACACGTTGCTGGGAGGCGACAACTTCGACTGGATCGAAGGCAATGATGGCGACGACCAACTCGATGGGGGAAGCGGTGACGATACGATATCCGGAGGAAATGGGAGCGATAGTATCACAGGCGGCAGTGGCAACGACTTCATCTTTGGTGGAGTCGATGAAACCAATCAAGTTCCCCACTTGGGCAACGATACTATATTTGGGGGTGACGGCCAGGACCAGATTTTTGGCAGTAACGGCAATGATGTGATCTCCGGCGGCATTGGTAATGACGGTCTGTTTGGTGGACTTGGCAATGACACCATCGAGGGTGGTGAAGGAAATGATTATCTGTCCGGTGGCGCAGGAGTGAATCGCCTCACCGGTGGAAATGGTAATGATAGGTACCAAATCGAGAATCTGTTAGACCAAATTATTGAAACCGGAACAGTGGCAGATATCGACACCATTTTGTTTGATGTTGCGGGTGCTACGTCTTACACGTTAACTAGTGAATTTGAAAATCTCCAACTGCTACGCGGTCTGAATGGTACGGGAAATGCCCGAAACAATTTGATTTTTGGCAACGATGGGGCAAACACGCTTCAGGGGTTGGATGGAAACGACCAACTTTATGGAAGCACAGGAATCAATAATGTCCTTGATGGGAAGGATACATTGTTCGGTGGCAACAATAATGATGTCTTGCGCGGAGACAGGGGTCTTGATGTCCTGACAGGAGGAAGCGGGCGCGATTGCTTCGTTTTCAGCCAGCTAAATCAGGATGGAACCGACCAGATTACAGACTTTAATTCACGCGAGGATACGATCGCTCTCTATGCTGCTGACTCCATCTCTCCAGGGATGAATCCAGGTTATGCGGGTATGGGATTAACGATTAATTCCGTTCTTCGCCAAGATCAGTTTCGGATTGGCAATGGGGCTTTAGATGCCAGCGATCGCGTCATTTATCAATCCTCGACAGGCCGTCTTTTCTTCGATCCTGACGGAGTAGGCGGGCTAGCTCAGGTGCATATGGCGACCCTCACCCCAAATCTGACTCTGAGCCATCACAACCTCTTCGTATTCAGTCGCTACGACATTCTCGGATCGATTCCCCTACCTCCCCGCAGTAACGTCATTAACGGTACGAATGCTAGCGAAACGCTGCGGGGTAATGCTGCCGCCAATACGATCCGAGGGTTGGGTGGCAACGACGTGTTGCTAGGTAACCGTGGAAATGACAACTTGGATGGTGGAGCAGGTAACGATAGATTGCTAGGTGGAGCGGGTAACGATGCACTTGATGGTGCAGTCGGAAATGATGTGCTCCTAGGAGGATTAGGGGCAGATCGGCTCATTGGAGGTGCAGGAACCGATCGCTTTGTTTTAACTCGTCGTCAGGGGCGCGATACCATTGTCGATTTTCAAAATGGACGTGATCGCCTTGTATTGACAGGAGGCTTACGATTCCGCGATTTGCGAATTACTCAGGTCGGGAACAATACGCTAGTGCAAGTTGGAAATGAGTCTCTGGCTCTACTAACAGGTATTGCCACAACTCAAATTAATGCGGCTGACTTTGTCATTGGCTGATGGCAATCACTGCATAGTTACGGAGAATGATACTGATTCAAGGGATTTAGAACTGCGATTTTTTCAAGAAATCGCAGTTCTAGGGGTGATGAGGGCGTCGCTGCAACCAGGGGCAATTAGCCTGAAGTTCTTACTCTGTAATGGTTTTAGGATAGTTCACTTATACTAATAAAATGCAGAAATTCTACAATCTGTCACCACGATTCAAGGAATTTGTGTTGTTTCGGGCTATACCCCTCTTTCATCACTCTAGGCGGAGTAAAATAAGAGTGAGTTTCTCCAAAGTTAGATAGGGCAATGGTTACACCCCGCCAAGCCGTTAGTACAGTCACGTTCATCGACAACTA
>NZ_JACJPC010000047.1:0-44340 GCF_014695875.1 Leptolyngbya sp. FACHB-541
GCTATGTGGCGCGGGAGATTTATCACATTGTTCGTAACACGTTTCCGGTTCCTGAACGCCCTGAAGTGATTCATCCTTAGAATACAAAAAACTTGACATCTATAGGAGCATCAATACCGTACACAAGTAGAGTTGTTATTTGTAATTGTGAATAGGGCATCTTAAGAAAGATAAATGTAAGAGGCAATAGCTGCTGCATGTTACGAACAATCGCTTATGTAAGATTCGTCAAGTGACCCAGAATTTACTTATTGAAGGGCGTTACAAAGAGAATACAGCTAGATATTTACGTGCTTATACCAATTCCGTATGAAATGCAGGCAGCCTTACAATTACTGAAAGTTTTAGGGAAAGACGAAGATTAAAGTGCAACCTCAAATCAATTGGTATTAAGGATGCTGGAAGAATTACGTCGTTCTACTTTGCTTCATGAGGTACCACACGCTTGTGTTGAAACATACAAGCCCAGGTCAACTAGCAGGATGTCGTCAAGTTCCTCCAGCTAAAGCAATTATTCAATTTTTCAGTTTATAGAAGCCGTGTATGACTTATTAAGTCTGCACGACTACTGCTTGCCTGTTTGCTTGTAAACCTTATTCTCACTAAGTGTCAAAGTACAAAGATGCCATACTCCAACGTCGTTACTAACTGGAACTCATATCCTGCTGCTAATCTTCAGGTTGCTGTTTCTGGCTCAAATTATGATGCAGCTGGAGATCTCGCGAGTAATGCAGATCTAACCAACGATCCGTCGGGTGTTGCTTTATATTCTCGCTTTGACAACTCAACAGGCACAAAATATTTGCTTTTGAGAGCTGCTGTAAACAGCAGCTTTTCTCAGAAATTAATCATTAACTTCGATGTTGATGCGGGCACTGGGCTAGATGGCAAGATTGATTTTGCCCTTGTAGCTGACATGGGCGCTCTACCCAACAGCTACACGTCAGGCACCCCTGTTGCAGACGGACTTTATGTTGCAGGTAGCCAGAGTGGCAGCGTAAACACGCGACCCAATAACACTGACTTTTATCTAGCAGCGCAAGCAAGTGTTCAGAGTGCTCTGAAAATTGCTGACTCGGCGATCGCAAAAACCACGATTTTAGGGACTACGTATGTAGATCTGATCATTAACTTCAACAACATGTATACGCTTCTCCAAGATGCTTCCAGCACCGATGGAGATGCGCAAGTTGTTGCGTCACCCTATCCGAATTTCAACGAAAATACACCGATTCGCTTTGCTCTGACTTCATCTGCTAACCTGAACAACGTTAACAAAGACATCTCGGGTACTCCCACCAACGACCTAGCAGCACCGTGGACATCTTATCTCAGCTCAACAGCATCGTTTACGAACTTGGTGACAGCAGCAACACCACCGAACATTGTGGCAATTCCAGAGAATGCAGGGGGTGGGATCAACGCGACAGAAGCCGCTGATGGCACATTAGTGACTGTTGATCTTACGGGAACGAGTGCTGTAGCAGGAAATATTCTAACGCTCACTTGGGGTGGTCAAGCCGTTACCTATACCCTAACTGCCACCGATATCACGAACAACAGTGCCACCGTTACTGTTTCTGCTGCCACAATCACCACTCAAGGCAATGGCACGTTTAACGTTACGGCAAAAATTGGCTCTGGCACAGCTTCCGCAGCGTTCCCGGTGACAGTAGACACGATCGCTCCGACCGCTCCAACGATTTCTAGCATTCCAGAAAACGCAGGAGGTGGGATTAACGCAACAGAAGCTGCTGATGGCACGATCGTTAATGTCAGTTTAGTTGGAACTGGAGCGATCGCTGGAAACATCTTGACTGTGAACTGGGGCACTCAGACTACAACCTACACGCTGACCGCAACTGACATCACCGCCAATAACGTTGCTTTTCCTGTTTCGGCTACCACAATTGCGGCTCAGGGCAATGGCACCCTCAACGTCACAGCAAAGCTGACTGACTCCGTAGGAAACACCAGCGCAAATTCTGCTCCCTCCTCCGTCACTGTTGATACCGCTGCTCCCCTAGCTCCCACGATTGCCAGCATTCCAGAAGCCACAGGTGGCTTGAATGCTACGGAAGCAGCAGACGGAACGTTGGTCAACGTTAGTCTTGCTGGAACCGGAGCGAGCGCAGGTAACACGCTTACGCTCAGTTGGGGCACTCAAACGATCACCTACACGCTGACTGCCACCGACATTACCAACAACAGTGCCGCTGTGGCTGTCCCAGCTAGCACGATTACGGCTCAAGGCAATACGACCTTCAACGTCATTGCCAAGTTGACAGATCAAGCAGGCAATGTGAGTTCCAACTCCAATGCCTTCCCGGTGAGTGTCGATACGATCGCACCCACCGCTCCATCCATCTCCACTATTGCTGAAGCAACAGACGGACTCAACGCCACTGAAGCAGCTGATGGTACAACAGTAAACGTTAGCCTGACTGGAACTGGAGCTGTTGCTGGCGATACGTTAATACTGAACTGGGGCGGCGAGTCTATTAACTATGTCCTGACTAGCAGTAATATCAGCAGCGGTAGTGTTGCACTCACCGTACCAGCGTCTACCATTTCTGCTCAAGGCAATGGCAATGTTAATGTGACTGCAAGCCTCATTGACAAGGCAGGAAATGTCAGTCCCACTTCGACTGCTTTTCCAGTCACGATTGATACGTCTGCACCTGCTGCACCTGCGATTAGCAGCATTCCTGAAGCCACAAACGGCATTAATGGTGTTGAGGCTGCTGATGGCACGATCGTCAATGTGAGTTTGGCAGGAACCGGAGCTGTCGCAGGCGACAAACTTACAGTGCTTTGGGGCACACAGACCGTTAGCTACACTCTGACTGCGAGCGACATCACCAGCAACACGGTTGCTGTCACCGTTTCTACTGCCACCATCGCTGCTCAAGGAGATGGCAGCTTCAATGTGACTGCTCAAATTACCGATCAGGCAGGCAATAACAGTCCCACTTCCAGTGCATTCTCGGTTGCGGTAGATCAAACAAGTCCCACCGCTCCATCTATCTCCAGCATTCCTGAAGCAACGGGCGGACTCAATAGCACTGAAGCCAGCGACGGCACAGTTGTTAGCGTTGCTCTGACCGGAACGGGATCTGTTGCAGGAGATATCCTAACAATCAATTGGGGAGCTCAAACGGTCACTCACACGCTCACCAGTGTAGACATTACCAGCGGCAGCGCGATCGTCACCGTTCCCGTTAATACTATTACTGCTCAAGGGCAAGGTGCTGTTAGCGTTACGGCTCAAGTGAGGGATCAAGCCGGTAACTCCAGCCCCACTTCTAATCCTGTCGCAGTCACCGTTGATACGATCGCACCCACCGCTCCTCCAACCATCGATATCCCCGAAGCTACTGGCGGAATTGACGCAACAGAAGCGAGTGATGGCACAACGGTCAACGTTAGCTTGACTGGAACAGGAGCAGTCGCAGGCGACACTCTAACCATCAGTTGGGGAACACAAACCGTTCAATATACCCTGACCGATGCTGATATCACGGGCAGCAGTGCAGCGGTCACTGTTCCAGCTTCTACCATTTCTAGCCAGGGCGACGGCAACTTTAACGTGACCGTCAAACTGGTTGATCAGGCAGGCAACGTCAGCCCTGATGGTTCACCATTTGCAGTCACCGTCAATACGGCTCCTGCAAATGCTCCTACCATCAGCATTGCAGAAGCAATCGGCGGACTCAACAGCACCGAAGCCGCAGACGGCACGCCTGTTGTCGTCAACATCAGTACGACTGGAGCAGTCGCTGGCGATACCCTGAGCGTTAACTGGGGTCCGCAAGTCATCAACTACACCTTAACTGCAAACGACATCAACAGTGGGAGTGTCTCCGTAACAATTCCCACCAATACGATCGACACAGAGGGTAATGGTAGTGTAAAGGTTTCTGCCCACGTGGGTGCAAGTCCTTCTTCATCACTACTGACGGTGCTGGTCGATACGGTTGCTCCCATAGCTCCTGCAATCACAAGCCTTCCTGAAGCTACAGGTGGACTGAACAAGACTGAAGCCGCAGACGGCACGATCGTCAACATCAACTTAACAGGAACAAACGCATTGGCTGGAGACACCCTGACCCTGAATTGGGGTGGTCAGACAGTCAACTACATCTTGACCAGCACTGACATTAGCACCAACGGGGCGATCGTTACCGTTCCTAGTGGCACGATCGTCACTCAAGGAGACGCTACTTTTGATGTCACGGCGCAACTGACCGATCAAGCGGGCAATAGCAGCCTCAAATCCTCACCTGTCTCAGTGACGGTTGATAGGACTGCTCCGACTGCGCCTGTAATCAGCAGCATTCCAGAAGCAGATGGCGGGCTAAATGAAGCAGAAGCCTCAGATGATACCCCCGTTACTATCAGCCTCGCGGGAACCGGAGCGATCGCTGGAGATACCCTAGTCTTGGCTTGGGGAGGTCAAACTCTCAGCTATGTACTAACCGACAACGACATCACAGCTGATCGCGCAACAGTGGTTGTGCCAGATGCGACGATCGTGACTCAAGGAGATGGCACTTTTAACGTCACGGCAAAACTGATCGACCAATCTGGCAACAGCAGTACCGATTCCTTGCCCCTCTCTATTACGGTTGATACAGTCGCTCCCACAGCTCCTGTCATCGCCAATATCCCTGAAGCATCCGGAGGACTTAACGCCGCTGAGTCCAAGGATGGCACCACTGTAAATGTGACATTAGGTCTTTCTGGTACAGGTGCTGCCGTGGACGACATCCTCACGGTTAGCTGGGGAGGACAAACGGTTGATTACACGCTGACCAGCAGCGATATTACCAGTGGCAGTGTAGTTGTTCCGGTTTCCGCCTCGACCATTTCTGCACAAGGTGATGGTACGTTCAATGTCACTGCTAAGCTGACAGATCAAGCAGGAAACTTCGGCCCTGGCTCTAACCCAATCTCTGTTACCGTTGATACGATCGCGCCTTCTGCTCCAACCATCACCAGCATCCCAGAAGCAACAGGTGGGATTAATGCGGCTGAAGCCAAGGATGGCACAACTGCCAATATCAACCTCAGCGGCTCCGGTGCTGAGGTTGGAGATACACTCACCCTTAACTGGGGTAATCAAACGGTTGAGTACACCCTCACAAACGCAGATATTGCCAACGGCACCACAATTGTTACAGTTCCGACGGCAACGATCACTGCGCAAGGCAACACAGCGTTTAATGTCACGGCGCAACTCACGGATTCAGTTGGCAATGTCAGCCCTGCTTCTGCCCCAATTGCCGTCGTGGTTGATACGGTTGCTCCGACGGCTCCTCAGATCACGGACATTACAGAAGCCGCAAATGGACTAAATAATTCAGAAGCAGCAGATGGAACGGCAGTTAATGTCAGTTTGGCTGGAACTGGTGCAGCTGTAGGTGATACCGTGACCCTAAGCTGGGGCAGCCAAACGGTCAGCTACGTCTTGACAGACAGCGATATCACGAGTGAGAGTGCGAGTATCGTAGTCTCATCGGCGGTCATCACAGCTCAAGGCAATGGCACCATTGGCGTTACTGCTAAGCTGAGTGATCAAGCTGGAAACAGCAGCCCCAATTCTGCTGCCACGTCCGTTACCGTTGACACCACTCGTCCACTTGCCCCAACGATTAGCAGCATTCCAGAAGCAGTCGGAGGCATCAACACAGCAGAAGCCGTCGACGGTACGACAGTAAACGTCAATCTAGCTGGAACTGGAGCGATCGCCGGTGATACCCTTACCCTAAATTGGGGAACTCAGACCTTTGATCAGGTACTAACCAACACCGATATCACTAACGGCACTGTAGCAGTCACAGTTCCCGCCGGAACTATCTCCACTCAAGGCAATGGCACGTTCAACGTTACTGCGAAGCTAACTGACCAGGTCAGCAATAGCAGTCTTAATTCTCCTGCGGTTCCTGTTCAAGTCGATACGATCGCACCCGCAGCTCCCTCAATCAGCAGCATTCCTGAGTCTTCAGGCGGAATCAATAATACAGAAGCTGTTGATGGAACAACAGTGAATGTCAGCCTTGCAGGAACCGGAGCCATTAAAGGGGATACGCTCACCCTGAATTGGGATGGGCAAGCGGTCAACTACACGCTGACAAATAGCGACATTGCAGCAAACAGTGCGACAGTCACAATTCCCACCTCAACCATCTCTGCTCAAGGTGATGGTACGTTCAACGTCACTGCCCAAGTTATTGACCAAGCAGGAAACAGTAGTGCAGATTCATCTCCCTTCTCCGCCACAATAGACACAACTGCACCTACAGCTCCCGCCATCACCAGCATCCCCGAAGGCACAGATGGAATTGACGCAACAGAAGCAAGTGATGGTACAACCGTCGATGTTGGACTGACCGGAACAGGTGCGATTGCGGGTGACACGCTCATACTCAACTGGGGCACCCAAACTGTTAATTACATTCTCACAGACGCAGACATTACAGCTACCAGTGCTACGATCACAGTTTCTACTTCGACGATTGCTACTCAAGGTGATGGTACGTTTGATATCTCAGCTAAGATAGTCGATCGAGCAGGTAACACTAGCCCCAATTCTGCAACTGTACCTGTCACAGTTAACACGGTAGTTGCCAACGCTCCATCGATTAGTATTCCAGAAGCGGCGGGTGGCTTAAATAGCACTGAAGCAGCTGATGGCACCTCAGTTCTGGTAAATCTTAACGGTACTGGAGCTACCGCAGGAAATACGCTTGCCATCAGTTGGGGAAGTCAAACCGTCAACTATGTTCTGACGAGTAACGACATTACAAGCAACAGTGCTACTGTCCTCATTCCAGTTACCACCATTACTGCCCAAGGAAATAGCACGTATAACGTCTCAGCTCAGATTGGCTCAGGTCCCTCTTCCTTTGCCATTCCTGTCACAGTAGACACGACCGCACCCACTGCACCTACCATTGCCAGCATTCCGGAAGCCAGCGGTGGATTGAACAAGACTGAAGCCGCAGACGGAACTTTGGTGAACGTCAGTCTTGCTGGAACAGGAGCTTTGGCAGGTGATTCCCTTACTCTAAATTGGGGCAACCAGCTCGTCAGCTATACGCTCACAAGTACCGATATTACGAACAACAGCGCAACGGTTACGGTGCCTGCTTCCACCATTACCACTCAAGGCGATGGTACCTTCAATGTCACCGCTAAGGTGATTGACCAAGCAGGAAACAGTAGCCCCGATTCAGCTCCTGCCCCTATCACAGTAGACACGATCGCACCCACGGTTCCTGCAATTACAACTATCCCAGAAGCAACAGGTGGCATCAATGGGGCTGAAGCGGCTGATGGCACAACCGTAGATGCTAGCCTGACTGGAACAGGAGCGTTAGCTGGCGATACGGTCACCCTCAACTGGGGTACACAAACGGTGAGCTACATTCTGACAGACAGCGATGTCACTAGGGGCATCACCATCATTACGGTTCCGGTTGCCACGATTGCCGCACAAGGAGATAGCACCTTTAAGGTCACTACCGAATTGCTCGACCAAGCAGGAAACAGCAGCCCTATTTCTACGCCCACTACCGTCACCGTAGATACGATCGCCCCTGCTGCCCCTGTGATTAATATCATCTCCGAAGCCACAGGTGGCATCAGCCAGACTGAAGCATCTGATGGCACAACCGTAGATGTCAATCTGACAGGAACAGGCGCATTAAGCGGGGATGTTCTGACTCTCAACTGGGGAGCGCAAACTGTCAACTATACCCTGACCGATAGTGATATCACCAACAGCAGCGCAATGGTCACAGTTTCATCTGCAGCAATCACTGCACAGGGTGAAGGTAACATTAGCGTCACTGCTAAGATCACCGATCAAGCGGGCAATATTGGCTCTCTTTCACCAGCGGTTTCAGCAATCGTTGATACAACACTACCCACCCTGACTAGTGCAGCAGTCAATGGTACGACCTTAACGCTCAACTACAGTGAATTGCTCAACAGTGGTTTCACACCGTCTACAGATGCTTACACCATTACAGTCAATGGCACTGCTGCAGCCGTTAGTGCGATCGCCCTCAACAACTCTACCGTCACTCTGACGCTTGCCAACCCCGTTAACCAGGACGATACCGTAGCTGCCAGCTACACCCAACCCGGAAGTAACTTGACTCAAGATGCTGCGGGAAATCCTGCAAATTCTTTCACCAATCAGGCAATTATCAACAACACGGGAGACACTACATCACCTACCCTTACTAGCCTTACTTCCAGTTCTCTCATCCTTAACAATGCAACAGTAGACAACGGTACTTTCACGCTAACGGCAGTCTACAGCGAGGCAATGAATACTGCGGTCAACCCCACCCTGAGTTTTCCAACAGCAGGAGAAGACCCAGCGTCTACCATCAGCTTTGCTAGTGGTAACTGGACAAACAGCACAACCTATGTTGCAACCTACAATGTCGCTGATGCCAACACTAACCTGGCAAATATTGATGTTCAGATTACGGGTGCGAAAGACGGCGCAGGCAACCTCCAAACTTCTGCCAATTTTGCTGACCTGTTCGGTATTGATACGCTTAACCCCACTGTCAGCCTCTCTTCAGATGCACCTACGGAAGTTAAGAGTTCTTTTACAGTCACTGCGAGCTTTAGTGAAGCAGTAACAGGATTGACGAGTGATGATATTACGGTCAGCAATGGCACCATTACTACTGCTCCGACGAGTGACGATGGTGGCATCACCTATCGCTTTACCGTTAGCCCCAATGCCACTGGTGTAGTCAACGTTGAGCTGGGTGCAAACATCGCTCAAGACAAAGCAGGGAATAGCAACAGTGCTGCGCCTAGCGGGCTGAACCGCACTGCCAATCTCACCACATCTTCAGCCCCATCTTCTCCAGTACTATCCAGCAGCAGTGACACAGGAGCATCTAACTCTGATAATCTCACCAGCGACAACACTCCTACCCTGATAGGAACAGCAACAGCCAACACCACCATCAAACTGTTCAACGGAACCACTTTACTTGACACTACAACCACTGGTGCAGACGGAAAATGGAGCTTTACTCCGCAGTCACCGCTTCCAGATGGAGTCTACCAGCTGAGCAGTGCGGTTGTTGATAGCTTGGGTAATACCAGCCCAACGTCTACTCCACTCACCATCACCATTGATGCAACCCCACCTACTGCTGTCCTTGACGTGAGTGCCCCGCCCACAGAAGACAATCCACAAGGTAAGCTGGTCATCCGTTTTAACGAACCCATCAAGAACTTTGATTTATCTGATTTAGCACTGACGCACGATGGTGCACTTGTGTCGCTAGAAGGGGCCACCCTAACAAGTCCTGATGGAATGACCTGGACGATCGGCAATCTCAATGGACGCACCAATGAAGGCGGTAACTACACACTTGCCTTCACCAGTACCAACGACATCAGTGACTTACTAGGCAATCGTTTTGCTAGCACAGTACAAGGCAGTTGGACAGCAGAAGAGTGTCAACTGGGTGAGGCAATTGCAATTGACTTCACAGGGGGTGGTAAGCGTGGCAAGGTGCAAAAAGGCAATAGCAGCAAAAATCGGCTTAGCGGTACTCGCAGAAATGACCTCCTTAGAGGGTATAAGGGCAATGACATCTTAAAAGGCAAGAGTGGCAATGACAGGCTAGTTGGCGACAGTGGCAAAGACGTTCTCACAGGGGATAGTGGCAACGATCGCCTGCTCGGCGGCAGTGGCAACGATCGCCTTACGGGAGGTCGTGGCAACGATCGCCTCACGGGAGGTCGTGGCAACGATCGCCTTAGTGGTGGTACAGGTCACGACTTAATCAAGGGTGACCTTGGCAACGATCGCCTTAGTGCTAGCAGCGGCAATGACATCTTAGTAGGTGGTCGGGGTCGAGATCGGCTAACCGGCGGTCGGGGTCAAGATATGTTTGTCTTCAACACCCTGAAGGAAGGCGTTGATCACATCACCGATTTTAATGTCACCACTGATTTACTGGATCTACGTCCTATCTTTGCTCGTAAAGAATTTGGCGGAGCAGCAGCGGCACAGCGATTTCACGGTCAATTGATCCAGCGGGTTCAAGTGGGAGCCAATACAGAAATCCGTGTTGATAGTGACGGTCTGAATTCCGGCAGCAACTACACCACACTGGTCGTGCTAGATAATGTCAGCGTTGGTACTTTCGACTGCATTAACCTTGTGCTGACGGGAGATGCTTGTCGGCTGGCGAAACCCACTCCAATCCGGTTCAACGTGGGTAAACGTGGGGTAAGCATCAGGGGCACATCAGGCAACGATCGACTATCTGGTAAGAATAGGAACGATCGCCTTGTAGGAGGTACAGGCAACGACATCATGAAGGGCAACGCAGGAGCCGATCGGCTCTTCAGCGGCAGTGGAAATGATGTCTTAGATGGTGGGTCTGGACGGGATCAATTAACGGGAGGTATAGGACAGGACCGACTATTGGGACAAAGAGGCAGTGACGTTTTGATTGGTGGGTCAGGTCAAGATATTCTTACGGGTGGACGAGACAAAGACCTGTTTGTCTTCGAGAAACTATCCGCAGAGGGCGATCGCATCACCGACTTCAATGTCAGACAAGATGCACTTGACTTGCGCCGCATCTTCGCCAAACCTGCCTTTGCTGGAGGACGAGCACATGCCCTCCATACCCAATTAATCCAGTCTGTACAGATGGGTGCTGATACCCAAATCCAAGTTGACGCCGACGGAATCGGGGCAGGCAAAACGTTTGTCACCCTTGCTACGTTGCAAAATGTGACAGCTACAGCAATTAGCTGCCGTAACTTTGCCCTATAAAACAAGGTTAATGTAAGCAAGTCACCCCACCTGCTTACATTAACCATACTCTTTGGACTAGGTGGACAATTCGCATTATTTCAAGCTGGAGGATTAAGTCCAGGTTTAAGTAATGCTAATAACGTTTCTCTAAAAAGAGGCTACAGATGGAAGGGCACCCCGCTCCGCAGGGTGCCCTTCCATCTGTAGCCCTAATTTTTGGAATTGGTATATCCCCTCATTCTCCCATCCTCACCTCAACGTTTCAGATTTCTTGGTAACAAATATGTTTGCTTGAGACAGAAGATTGTTATACAAACACTAGAAGTTCATGTACAAGCAATCGCGTAATAGAACCTTAGTGCAGCTGAAATTTGAGTTTTCAGGGTTGCTATTTGGGTTTGATTTGCCTCCATCTCTGCGGCTAGACTATTGGGGAATTCTTTGCTGAGGAACTCTAGTTGGTTTTCGGCTTGCTCGATCCGTTCCATATCAACAGCATCCGTGGCGATCGCCTCTAACTACCGCGAGAGCTGATCCTGGGCAGACTTGAGTCCGAAGGTCCATCAGGGGAGGGCACCTGTGAGAATGGCGATCGCATCTCCTGCTGCACCTGACCCAAAAATTCCGTTGCCTGAAAATCAGATTAAACGCTATACGACCGAGGCTGGTTGCTGCTGTTTTTGTTCGTCTCTTCTTAAGTCAGGGTTATTAAAGTTGAAAGGATGAGGCGATCGCTCTATCAACTTCATATGAGCATCAACGTCAAACAGATGCCACACCCGTAACACGATTATTGCAGTAACCTACCTAGGCTAGCTGGAGATCAGAAGTCTCCATGAGCAGCCTGTGAGATGAACTCCAAACGCTTACGCTGCTCTAGCCACTGAAGACAAACCTGTTTGACTAACTGAACATCTTCGGCAGCTAACTGTTCATCGTCCTGTTCAGAAGCAAGAATCTGAGCCACTTTCACGGCTTGATCACGCGGTATACAAGCCTTAACTAGCTCAGATTGAAAAAGCTGCTCTTTCTCCTGGACGGACATCGGTAACCTTCGGTTCATAGCTTTTGCCTTGGAGTCACCTTCAAATCTTCTAAAGTGCCTTCAATAGATCCTATTTTTATAACTGACGCTGAACTGGTAGGACAAAGGACGACGAGCCAGCCACAACCACAAGAGTTTAGCCGTTAACACGTTCTAATCTATCCGCTAAAAGGGTATATATGCTTACCACTTTAGATAGAGAAGATTTAGATCGATAACAAACTTCTTCGCCCTCAGTTTTGTAGGAAAACATCATAACGGCACAAAAAATAGTGATCTGTGGGTTCTGTAGTGCACATTTTTTGCCATTTCAGCTAGGTACAGTGTGGCTCAAATAGGCACTGTCGAATTCGGATTGAGGAAGGGTTTGACGCTATGGCAGATACATCCGTCCTATTCCTACCCAGAAGGGCGAGAGTTCTCTGTCGGAGGAGCGAAGTATCGAAGCAATAGGCTTTGTAGACTTTCAAAAGCTTCTGGTTAATGCTTCGCCCCTACAACCGGAATTGAAGCGTTTGACCAGTAAATGTTGAAAATCTTCCATCTCTTTACACTTTTAGGAGCTCAATTATGAAACCAGGACAATACTTTTCCCTGACCGTCGGTATCATCTTCTTACTTGTTGGCATAGCCGGATTTATTCCAAGCTTTGTTACTCCCCCTGCCGCTGACCCTGATATGGTGGGTCTCGGAGTCACTAATGGATACGGTTATCTAATGGGGTTATTCCCAATCAATGTTCTACACAACGTTGTTCACCTGACAGTAGGGCTTCTAGGAATTCTTGGCGCTACCTCATTGGGTAGTGCTCGTCTTTTTAGCGGAGTGCTAGCACTCTTCTATGGAACGCTAGCGATCTTGGGACTGTTTCCTGCGACTCAGTCCACCTTGGGTTTAGTCCCCATTTTTGGTAACGATGTCTGGCTACATGCACTTACCGCTGCGATCGCCACCTACTTTGGATTTTTTGCTACGCCCAACCTGGCAGAACTGGGTGAAGAAAGCATTCAAAATTAAGCTGCTACTTTCACTCTAAATGACGGGAAAAAAGAGGTTGGGCTTTGTCCAATCTCTTTTCTTTTGTTTTCAACTTCTTTTGTTCGGTGTTGAATCCTGCTAGACAAGATACTGTGTCCTTTGATTATTCGCGTAGAAGTTCCCACGTTTTGAGACCTCCTATGCCAAGGTGAGTGGGACTTACAGCAATTTCTCAATGGGTAAGCTATAGCGTAGGGGTGGTTCGCGAACTGCCCCTACAAAGTTTGTAATTCATACAAGTAGAAATTGCTGTAAAGTATGCGCGTAGTGCTATGAACACGACATGACATCGTAGGGGTGAGTTTGATAGACAATGGAACTGAGGTTCAACAGCAAAACCTGCCCCGCCGAAAGTAATAGTTAATTGAAATGGCGCAAATCAGCTATGAGAGGCACAGCTCTTTAGGAACACACCTCTCACAACTTGCGTAGAATACAGCGAACAACATTACAACTGTGTCATGGTGGGGTACTCACTCAGTAACTCATCCCTAGAGAGAACATCTCTAGAATCTTGGGGTGACCACAGAAGCTCAAAGACCAACAGCTCATTCGCAGGAATAGCTCCCAGGCGTTGTAGGGCAGCTTGCAGTTCAGTTGTAGAGTGAATTGCGCTCAATAGAGGACGATCGCCTCCAGTACCTAACAGCAACGTAACGACAATATATCCACTGTCAGGATTATTCTCAGTGCTAAATTGGGCTGTCTGTCGATGTACCTGCCCTCCTACGTTAGCCAGAGTCTCTGAACCAAATTTACTGCGCTCTTCAATCGAGAGTTGCTCAAATAAACGGCTTGCTTCCTGGCGGCTGTTTGCCGTTTGAGAATCGACTCGAACATGGCTCCAATATTCAGGCGATCGCAAGAGCGTCAACACGGTTTCTTGCAGCATTGCACTCAAGCCTTGTTTGGTTTGCAGGTTGTGACGAGTAGCAATTTGCTCAAGCGCTGCCTGAAGAGGGCGTGCCCCTGCCAACAGGGATACCTGAAGTCGGGTAACGGTAACAATGTCATTTAGAAGTTCTCCATTGGGCGATCGTCGTCCGGTTAATCGGTTGCCCGAACGGCTACCCAAGGTGTTAAGCCGCGATGCCATCAGGAAAAAGGGAGCAAAGAAGAATAAGGCGATCGCCGCCAAAACAAAGATAGGCGGAATGCCAATGCTAGCACTAGGGTAGCCCGGACCTGAATCGTAAGGTGAACCGTAGGGAACGGTATTCGGAAGGGGAACTACGACAGGCGGTTGACGGTAGCGATCGCGGGTGTAGTACGGATCTGATCGCCTGCTGGGATAACTGTAGGGGTCATTGTAAGGTGAACCGTAGGGATCGCTGTAACCATAGGGATCACTTTGATAGGGCGGTTGTGCATAGCCCCCACCTCCCCCATAACCTCCCCCATCGGGGACGGGTTCAGCGGGAGCAGGTTCATCAAATGACCCTCCTCTTGCCCGTCCTCCCGTTGTTGCCACGGCGCGATCGCTCGTATCTAAATATTCAGCAAGCGGCAAATGGGCATTGCCCATGTGAATAAGACCAAAGCTAAGGGCAGTTGCTCCTAGCAGCCGGAGTTTTGCCATGAATCCCATGAGACCATTCCTACCAATACCATTTGGCTCATGCTATGAAAAAATCCCAGCGCGCTCGTCTATTGAAGGAAGATATTGGATTGGAACTAAAGGTAGAAAGCTTTGCTTCGTTTGTCTTGGGATTAAGAGATGGAAGCGCGTTGTGCCTCCACCTCTTAATCAGGAATTTGTGCTACATCGTGACAAACGTGGTCTGTGCTGCTGCAATCAGCTCACTGCTGTTGATGCCACGCAGTGTCGCCAGTATGCTGTCATCAGCGCTAATGACCGTGCTGCCGCTACTTTGGGAGAACGAAAGCTGGTCATAGGTGACTCCGTTCATCAGGGCGATAAGATCTTCGCCAATGCGGAAGTCGCTAAACGTATCAGCATCCTCACCAGTAGCGATAACAAAGCGATCGCGGCCTTCCCCACCTAATAGGGCATCTTGCCCCAACCCCCCATAGAGCAAGTCATCGCCCGCATCACCATAGAGTTGGTCATTGCCTTCGCCGCTATAGAGCTGGTCATCGCCGCCCTGCCCAAAAAGGCGATCGTCGCCTTCACCGCCACTGAGAAGGTCATCGCCACCCGCATCATCGCCAGCCTGAACCGTGTTTAAGTCACCCCGGATCAGGTCATTGCCCTCCTCACCATAGAGAAAGTCATCATTGACTGAGCCTGCGATCGTGTCGTCGCCTTCATTACCCCGAACTAAGTCGCGATCGGGACCACCTAAGAGAGTTTCTGCCTGGGGAGTTCCTTCGACTAGAGTAGGCAAAGCATTCTGACCAAACAGCGTCCGGTACATCAACTCATAGATGTACGTATTTTCGTGAGAACTAGGCAAGTCTCCCGCATTCAAGCCATAGGTTTTGGTCAATACGCTGTCAGGAACATCGTTCAGCGTGGCATAGGCAATGCCAAAGGGGAACGTGTTTCCGTTAGCATCTTCAGCCGTGATAAAGGGTTCAGTGTTCCGTCCCTCTTGTCCATCAAGGGGCACTTCAACCGCATCAGAGTCATCAGGCAGGGTAGGGTTTACTTCAACCGTGCCGACGGGTTCATCTGCTTCATCAACGTCATAGACTTGAGGTCCACCCGCATTGCTATCAGCAGATGTAACTAGCAGCGTATTGGGGTCCTCATTGTTGATGAAGTCCATCGCTACGCCGATCGCATCATCTGCCCGTCGAGTTGCTTCAATCAGTCCACGACCGTTGTTGTTGTTACCAAAGTTATCGGTGCCTTCTTCTTCCAGCACCACCATGAAACCATCGGGGTCACGGTTCAGGATGGGCAAGGCTGCTTCTAGCATTTCGGCAACGGTGGGTGGGTCTTCGTTGCCTGGTTGTCCATAGTTGTCTAATCCTGCTTCCGCGTTGGCTTCTTCGGTCGTGTCATTGTAGGTATCTTCTGCCGCAAATATGCCTAGGACATTGGTCGTGTCTTCAGAAAGGTTTTGTAGTTGCTTACGGTTGTAGACTACTGTGTAGCCTAAATCCTCAGCTTCCTCAATCAGGTTGCGTCCGTCGGTGCGAGTACCCTCTTCACCAAAGAAGCCTGTAGTTCCTTCTGGCAAATAGTCTGTTTCACCCCCACCTAAAATAACGTCAACACCCGATTCCACAATTTCTGCGGTGATAGCTTCGGTTTCACTGCGGCTTTCCACATCGGCTAAAAAGACCCCTGTACCAGGTTCTGCGATGAAGCCAGAGTTGATTACAGCAGTCGCTTTACCAGCGGCGATCGCCTCCTCCATGATGGTCAGGCCCTGTTTCCCAGAGCGTGAAATTACGGGTTCACCCTGTTCATCTAACCCGTAGGAATCGGCTTGAGGCGTAGTGCCCATTGAATGAACGACTGCTCCGGCATTGGAACTGGGGGTCAGTTCATCTTCGATGCTGTTGATGTAAACGCCTGCATCAGACATCATGTCCCAGTTGAGGCGACCGTCGGGACCTTCTTCCTCTAACCGAGCCAGGGTGAAGTAGGCTGGGGTGGTGCCATCGGGGTGAATGAAGATGACGTTGCCCGTGTCCTCAGTAGTGGCAGGAGCAGAGACAGGTTCCGGCGCTTCAACAGGAGATGGCAGGGCTTCATCAAACAGCGTTTGATACATCAACCGATAAATTGTTGTGTTGTCGTGGGTGCTGGGCAGCAAATCGGAATTTAGCCCATAAGCTTTGCTGACAACGTCAGAGCCAAAGTCTGGTAGCCCTGCATAAGAAATGCCATAGGGAAAGCGAGTGCCGTCTTCATCAGGTCCGGTAACAAATGGTTCTGTGTTGCGTCCTTCCTCACCATCAAGGGGCACTTGAATAGCATCGGAGCGATCGGGCTGAGTGGGGTTTACGGGAGTAGTGCCAACGTTGCCACCCGCTTGAACGTCTACATCGGTGGTTTGCAGTCCGCCTGCATTGCTGTCTGCGGTAGTGATTAACAGCGTGTTTGGTCGTTCGCTGTCAATGAAATCTTGAGCAACGCCGATCGCCTGATCTGCCCGAATCGCAGCTTCTACAACACCCCGACCGTTATTGTTGTTGCCAAAATTGTCCGTTCCTTCTTCTTCTAGAACGACAAAGAAGCCATCCTCATCCGCAGCCAAAATCGGGAGAGCCACCTCCAGCATTTCAGCAACGGTAGGTGGGTTAGGATTTCCCGGTTGCCCATAGTTCTCTAGTCGCTCAGCAGCGTTGGCTTCCTCGGTGGTGTCATTGTAGGTGTCTTCTGCCGCAAAAATGCCCAGGACTTTGTCGGTGCCCTCGGGCAAACTTTGCAATTGCTCAGGGGTGTAGATCACCGTGTAGCCCATCTCCTCAGCTTCTTCAACTAGGTTGCGTCCATCGGTGCGGGTGCCCTCTTCGCCAAAAAAACCTATGGTTCCTTCGGGTAAATAGTCGGTTTCGCCGCCACCCAGGATGATGTCAACGCCCGATTCAACAATTTCTGCAGTGATGGCTTCGGTTTCGCTACGGCTTTCTACATCGGCGAGAAAAACACCTGTTCCGGGTTCTGCAATGAAACCAGAGTTAATTACAGCGGTCGCTTTGCCAGCGGCGATCGCCTCCTCCATAATTGTCGTTCCCTCATCAGTCAAACCTTCTTGAGCAGAAAGGGAGGTAATCGAGTTGCCCTCTTCGTCCAATCCGTAGGAATCTGCTTGAGGCTTTACCCCATAGGCATGAACAACTGCACCCGCGTTCGAGGTTGCTGTGAGCTGGTCTTTGATGTGCGATAAATAGGAGCCAGCGCTATCCATCCGATCCCAGTTAATGCGACCATCTGGACCCGCAGTCTCATAACGCGCCAAAGCATAGTGAGAGGGCGTAGTGCCATCAGGATGAATGAAAATGACGCTGTTGTTATTTGGAGTATTGCTGCTGTTATCTGACATGGTATTGTCTGGTGTAGAAATTAAGAGTGGATTGAGCAAACCATCGTTAATTCGTTGAGCGTCATCAAATCGCCACTAAGTATTTCTGCTTGTCCAAACATGTCCTATTCCTGAAACTGAGGCACAGCAAAGCCTCCGTGAATCTCGCAGAGCTTCACAGGCTGCAATGACCACAATGCGGGTGCGTAGCCTTTAATTTGAGCTCAAATTTTTAGGAGTAGCCGTGTTGGAGATGAGGGAGTCGGGTTAAGTGAGCGGTCAACATGTACAAGGATTAACCCGCTACGTTAAGAAATGCCCCTAGTAGGACGTTAAGAGTAAGTAAAGCTTGACCGATCTCCGTCTACAGTCATAGAAAGGTCAAACTTGAAATGTAAACAAGCTAACAGCAGTTTTTCACAAATTATTCAAGATTTCTGAGCTTAAGATTTCTATATGTTGCGAGATAGTCACTCTCTACTCATAAAATCTTAGGATCTGTTCTGGTCGGGCAATCGTTTGCGCTTGAATGGTTTTTCCGCCACGCCCGCTTTCTTTACGTCCCCTAGAATCGTTAAAATACAAGCGATATCTGAGTCAATGTAACTAAATCACCGCCATATTATGAGTGTAGTTAGCCAAGTTATTCTCAACGCCGACGATGAACTCCGCTATCCTACTAGCGGCGAACTTGAAGGTATCAAAGAGTTTTTGCAGACCGGGGAGCAGAGAATTCGGATTGCTGCTGCCCTTTCTGAGAATGAGAAAAAGATTGTGCAAGAAGCCAGCAAGCAGCTTTGGAAAAAGCGCCCTGACTTTATTGCTCCAGGCGGAAATGCTTATGGCGATCGCCAGCGTGCCCTCTGCCTGCGCGACTACGGCTGGTATTTGCGCCTAATTACCTACGGAGTTTTGGCGGGCGACAAAGATCCAATTGAGAAAATTGGTCTAATCGGCGTGCGTGAAATGTACAACTCACTGGGTGTACCAGTTCCTGGTATGGTTGAGTCGATTCGCTGTCTTAAGAGAGCTTCGCTCAGCTTGCTCACTGAGGACGATGCTAAGGAAGCCGCGCCTTACTTTGACTACATCATTCAAGCAATGTCGTAGCGTTGACACGAACCTAAAAATTAACTAAATTTGGCTCCCCACGTTTTGTAGAAATCCTGGCCGCTAATGGTCAAGCTTTTTACAAAATGCGGGGAGATTTTGATCTCAAGCTAAGTTAAAAAAACTCCAACAAAGCGCATGAAACTGGGAAAAGTAGTCAAATCAAATTCTCACTGTGACTATGTCGTGCAGCTAGACGACAAACTAGAGGTGAGCAATCCGCCTCAGGCAGAGGACTATGGATTTGGCAGCTTTGTCAAACTGGAAGAATTAGGCGGACGGCACTGGGCAGTCGGGTTAATTTACAATACTCAACTGTTTAATCCCACGTTTCTCAGCAATGGTCCCCGTCTTTCTAGCGAACCAGACCCTCTGTTTGCGCCGGATTTGGTTACCGAAACCCGAACTTTGCTGGGCACGGTTTTGGTTGGGACGCTGGAGGTGGAGGACGATCGCACCTACGGAATTCATGGAATTCCCCGCATCGTTGTTCCGGTCAATACTCCCGCATACAAAATGTCTGAGGCTGAGGTACACCAGTTTCACCGGAATCAGATGCAGCGTCCTCAGTTTTGCTATTACAGTCATTTGCTGCGCTGCGGCGGCAGTTTTGCGGCTCAACTCACCCAACAGGTGCTACAAGAGTTGGCAGACAGCAACTTGTTCCCAGATGCCGATCAGCGAGCTTTAGAAATTCTTTGCAAAGAGTTGTCCTGGAAGAATACGATGGGGGCAATGCGCTAGAGAATGTTTGACTAGAGCTTGCTAAAGTTACTATTGCTTACCAAAAGTCGAATTTTCCCAATCGACTGTAAAGTACGCGCAAAGTAGGCGCTGTGTATTGCCAGGTGTTTCAAAAGGGTGCGGTTTCTATTAGGGCTGCGCTAGGCTATGAAAAGCTAATAAAAAACCGACAGATTCCGTACGGAGACTGTCGGTCAGTCGTGTGTTCCCTGTTGATGACTCGGCTAGAGTTGAGTCTCCTACAGTATGTCTGGACTTAGATAGGGCGATCGCGATCCTGATCAGTCTCGTCCGTGATTGTGATCACAGATCGCGATCGCTCTATCGTCTTCCTTTAAAGGCGAGGATTCACATCTTTAGCCATTTCGCGATATTGCTCTGGGTCGCTAGTTGGTTCACTTACTAAAGTAGTAGCTTCCGGCTCAGGCAATTTTTGCTTAGGGGCAGTGGCGGCTTCAGCAGCTCCGCTGCCTTCTGAGGTTTGGTCAATTTCGCTGGTGCTAAAGGCTTTTGAAGCTTCATAATCATCCTGAACGTTCACATCAGGCTGTTTTTCAGTACCAGCAGCAATATTCTCAACGGCTAGTTGAGCATCAAAGTTTTGACCTTCTTTAGGAGATTCAGGCATAAAAGACTCCGATAGTGTTTATGTATTAGCAGAGCCATCCTACCGAGTCCGATCGCCCTTCTCTAATATCCCTGGGAGAGATTCGACCTCTCTCTTCAGACGGGAATTGAGCAATCAAAAAACGGTGCCATCGCTCTCCAGTTGAATCGGTGGAGTGCCGCCTCTGAGCGTTGCAGCAACCTGTCGTCCTGCACTCCAGGTACCGCCCTGTAGAACTTTGACTAGGGGCAGGGTCGTTTCTTCCATCCCTAGTTTGGTACGAATGGCTGTGGCGATGTGGTCTAGCAAAATTACAGTCAGCGATCGCCATTCAACAATCACTTCGGACTGTGGTAGATGTGGGGTTTGGGTGACAGCCGCATGTTTTGCCTGTAACAGTCCCAAGTCCAAACACAATCCGCCGTTGCGGTATTCGGGCAGTCCGGTGAGCTGGTCTAGCCCAGTAATTTCTAATCCCAGTTCTTGCAAAGGCTCTAGGAGGGAGTAGGTCAGCCATTGAGAAAGCTTGTGAAAGGGCACGAGCTGTGAACCTAACTCCGTATCGCGTAGGGCTGAATGCGCCCACACGTCACCCAGATTGACGTGGGCGATCGCAATTCGTCCTGCCCAAATGTCACCCAGTCCAGCCAAAATCGCCTGTAGAACCGCATTGGTGGGCAGTTTTCCATCTACTGCCTGATTCACCAGATAGCGCACTAGATGTCCGGGACGCGGTTGCTCGCTGCCAAATAGCTCAGAATGTTGCGATAGGACTTTACCCAGGTTTCGCAGTAGGTTCAAGCGTCCCTGCAGTCCGACTAAGGGATTCTCGTCTGTAACCTGAAAACCTTGTGTTAAGTCGGATTCGGTTAACTGCTGTAGTCCCGCTGCGTCTGCTTGTAGAGTTTGGCGATCGCTGGAAAACAGCCCATCACAAAATAGGTTGAAGCTGGCAACTGCCAAACCCTCAGAGCGGCAAAATACTTCACCCGTTTCTGACTCGATGTACTGCCAGGTGGCTCCAGCTCCAGCATCAAGCAGCACGCTGGTAATCGCCAGGTCAAACTTTGCCTCTGCTTTTTCAATCGGGGAAAGGTGAGCAAGGCGCTGATCGATCTGTGCCAAACGCTGCTTGCTTGTGCCTACTTCAAAGTGTCGCCAGCGGCTATGGAATGGAATTTGCAGGTTAGGATAGGCTTGCTGGGTCACCTGAATCACGTAGTCGGCAACAGATTCCAACTGGCTCAAGTCACAGCGAAAATGCTGAAGCTGATCCTGGCACGCCAGGTCAAAAATCTGCCCGCACCGTTCCCGAATTGCTGCTGGAGAACGCAGGTAAGCGATCGCCTCTCGCTCTGCTGCTGATAAGTTCTGCACATCAATGTCCATTGTTCAGCACCCCATTTAGCACTCTGCATCGCGTTGATGTCATTTTGTAGGGCGCGGCATTGGGAAACTCTATGCCCGATTCACCGTCAGGTTCTTGTCCGAATGCTACGCCCGATTCGGATACAACTTCTGGCGAACCTCATGCGCCGTTCACCGTTGATTTTTGTTTGAACACCGCGCCCGATTCGACCGCCATGCAGATTTATGCCGAGCTGGGCTTAGCATTCGGATTGATGATTTTGCTTTTTAACGCTAATTTTTGCCCGAATGCCAAGCCCCTACAACGGTTGACTTTAGGAACGCTGCATTTGCAGATGAATTCACACTAGTTACAAGCGGTCATATGAGTAGATTCTAAGCTGCGTATTGTTGAACGGCTAGCACCAGTTTGTCTGTCCAGTGCTGCACCAGTTCAGCGTCGGCTGCTTCCACCATTACCCGAATCACGGGTTCCGTGCCGGAGGCTCTGACGAGAATGCGGCCGCGATCGCCCATCTCGGCTTCTGCCTGAGCGATCGCCTGCTGTAAGCGGGCGTTTTCTTTCCAGTTGAGGCGGCGATCGCGGTCTTCTACGCGCACATTCCGCAGCAGTTGCGGATAGGTTTGAAAGCTCTGATCAACCATTTCAACAAGGGAAACGCCAGATTGACGCACGATAGTAGCCAAATGCAGCGCCGTTAGTAACCCATCACCTGAGACACTGTAATGCGGACAGAGAATATGACCAGACTGCTCACCGCCCAGCATATAACCGTGTTTCACCATTTCTGCATGAACGTACTGGTCGCCTACGGCAGTGCGAATGAGCTTACCGCCTTGCCGCTCCCAGGCGCGTTCAAAGCCCAGGTTTGCCATTACGGTCGAAACGATGGTGTTGCCGGGAAGCCGGTTTTGCTGGCGCAGAGTTTCGCCCCAAAAATAAAGAATGTAGTCGCCATCTACAACGCGTCCCTGAGCATCGACTGCCATAGCCCGGTCTGCATCACCGTCAAAGGCTACGCCCAAATCGGCATCGTGTTCTTGAACAGCAGCTTTGAGTGACGCAAGGTGGGTAGAGCCGCAGTTGACATTGATGCGATCGCCATCTGGGTAGTCGTGCAGACAAATTACGTCTGCCCCCATTGCCTCAAAGACTGCTGGGGCTAACTGTGCTGCTGCGCCCCAAGCCAGATCTAGCACGATTCGCATTCCTGTCAAGTTGCCGTGGGGAATCAGCGGTTGCTGAAGCGACTCGACATACGCTTTTACCAGTTCTGGTCGGTGATAGTGCTGTCCTGGCTGAAAAGCAAGCTGTTTTTGCTGGCTAGCCCAACCGCCTTCACCCCGCAGCGCGGATTCAATTTGGGTCTGCAATTGGGGTGAGAGCTTAGTGCCGTTTGCGGCAAAAAACTTGATGCCGTTGTCTTCGGGGGGATTGTGGCTCGCAGAAATCATCACGCCGCCAATCGCCTCTGACGTGCTGGTCAGGAAAGCCACGGTAGGCGTAGGGCACAATCCCAAATTCCAAACTTCTAGACCCGCTGCGGTCAATCCAGTAGACAACGCAGTCGCTAACATCGGGCTAGAGTTACGAGAATCTTGTCCCAGGATGATCAGCCCCGGTTTTGCTGTAGTTGCCTGCAATACTCGACCGGCCCAAAACCCCACCTGTAGTGCTAGGGGCACGCTCAGCAAGTCATCCACTTGCCCACGAATGCCGTCCGTCCCAAATAGCTTTGTTGCAGGTAAAACGAGAGGTTCCCAATCCGCGCTGTGCAGCGTCACGGGTTGAGTTGCAGTAAAACCTGAGTTAGTCTGACTGGGACGGGATGTCCAGTCAGAGGATACAGAAGATAAAACCATATCAGACACTCCACACATCTCACACACTGGAGCATACCACCTTCGTAAAGATCCCTAAATATTTCCGATGAGAGAGCCACAATTCGTGCTTGCATTCTTCTCATCCTGAATAGTTGCAGTGGATTACATCTCTCTAAAGGTTTTTTCTCAAGAGGACGCTTCCCGTTGAACACACTCTTGTACAGACGCAATGAATTGCGCTTCATCAGGATCAATTCGTGTGGAGACGTAAATAGGACGCACCGGAGTGCGTCCTATCTAAAAATTCAAATCTAAAAATTCAAAACAAATTTTTCTACAGCCCGACTTCTGCCAGGAGCGATCGCATTTCTACCCAGGTCAACCCCTGCTGAATGTAGTGAGGAATTTGGGGGTTGTAAGGACTTTCTACTCGATCGATTGAGATGATTTCTGCCTCATCCGGTAAGACTGGAATATCTGGGTCAGCGGCAGTCGGGTGCATCAGCGAACTGGAAAAGCCCCTGAAAATTGCGATTTGGTCAGCCTCTCCGGCGATCGCCACTTCTACCAGCAGCACTTCATCTGGACGTTTAATCGTGTATTGTTCCAGTCGATGCCCCACGCCGCGCTCCATATGCTTCACCTCTGCTTATTTGCGCTTATCAATGGATCTACTGCTGCACCGCAGAACGTCCCTGTTTGCCCAACCTGACCAGAACAAAGTAAATCAGATACAGCATGTAGATAATCAGTCCAACAATTCCCAGAAAACCGAGGAAACCGGGAGCCGAGTTGGCGTGAAAGAAATCTTTGTAAATCAGAGGAGCTTCTAACCAGACCTGACAAATCGGCAAGCCAAATGTTTCTCTCGACAAGGCACAGCGCACAAAAGGAACGGTAGCGATCGCTGCCACAATGCTATAGACGGTCACTGCCCAACGCCAGGAAGTAAAGGTCAGCTTCAACGGCTTGATGGGCTGGTCGTCAATCTCCTCATTTAAGTCCACCCAAAACCAGAGGCAAATGGGGATCAGAACTGTCGCTATCAAACCGGCGATGAAACCGACTAAAATTCCCCCAATCATCAGATAAACCGTGATAGCTAACAGGCTAGCAACACGCCAGTAGATTAGCAGGAGCCGCTGCATCGGTTCATTCTTTTGCACAAATGCCCAGATCAAAAGAATCAGGGGAAATAGAACCGTGAATAGAAGAGCCAGTCGGTAATCAGTCCAAACGAGCGATCGCAGAAGTTCCTCTTGCATAACTTGCCTAACTTAATGTCCCAGAAAAACCCAAAACTTCCGATTTTTCCACACTCCAGCGTAACATTCTCAGCTTCATCCCGATTTCCCCTACCCCTAACTCAGGAAATCGTACATACTCAATCAATACGCTCGTCCCAACTTCTAATCATTTCATTTCAAGAGAACCATGAAGCTGATCAAGCTTCTATTTATCCGACATGCTCAATCCCTTGGCAATCGGCAGAAACGAATGCAAGGGCATGGCGATTTTGAGCTTTCAGCCGAAGGAGTAGAGCAGGCAAAAAAGCTGGCTCAGCGGTTGGTGCTGGAACATAAACGTCCCAGCTACATCTACAGCAGTCCTCTCAAACGAGCAGCCCAAACTGCAGAAATTTTGCTTACCCATGTTTTGTCTGCGACTGCTGCATCTTTCAAGAGTGCGTCCAGCCTGAATCCGGTTTCTAGCTCAACTCCGGATGAAGCTAAGCTCCTTAGTCTTCAGGTGGAGTACGCCGATGAGTTGAAGGAATTTCAGAACGGAATTTTTGAGGGATTGACCTGGGCTGAGGCAAAACAGCGCTATCCGGCTCTATGTGAAGCGCTGGAAAATTCTCCAGATTGGATTCAGATTCCCGGCGCAGAGTCGCTGCAAGAGGCTCGCGATCGCGCCCGCCGATTTATTCAAACTCTGCTGACTCGCCATACAGAAGACACGCAAATTTGGGTTGTCACGCATAGCTGGATTTTGCAGCATTTGATCGCAGAATTATTGGGAAGCGATCGCTCCTGGCGACTGCACGCCCACAACACCGCCATATTCGAATTTTGGCTCGACCGCTCCCGCTGGCATCACACCAATCAAAACCGCCTCAACACTGACCTGTGGCAAATTCGTCGCTTCAATGATTATCGCCATCTAGGTTAACTGGACAAGCTTGCAATGCTGTTTGAATAACCTTGAGGAGATCGGTGCGACTGACTCCACCAGCAGCTTGCAATGAATATAACGGTTCTTGCTTGAGTGGAATACAAAGCATGGCATAGAGCAGTGGCGCAATGCACTACTGTTCTATGCTGTGCAATTGAGAATTGATATAGATGCTGCCATGAAGGCGATCGCTAAAACTGTTACTGACGTTCACGAAGGCGATAAACGGAGATACTCTAACATCCGGAAATTATTAAAAATCAGTAACGCTTAGGGCCTGACCGTGCGATATTGTTAAGGCAAATATGGGGTATTCTCAAATACCTAACTCATTGCTGAATCACCATGCCAACCATGGTCAATCCAATGGACGATATCGCTAGACAAGCTCGTCAGGGCAGCGTCGCCGCGATCATTCAAGTTCTCAACGAAAAGCTGACAGACTCTGGTGTAAGAACCAGGGTCATTTTGGCTGAAGGGATTTTACAACTCTTGTGTGAAGCCCCTCGTCTCGACCAGCTAGAAAAGCCTGTCCTAGTCAACCAAGTTCGTCAGATTCTAGAATCACTTCAGCCTCGCGGCATTCGGCGCGTCAGAATTAACAGCCGCATTGTGCGAGAACAGCAACTCCTATGGTTAGAAGAAATTAACCGCGATCCAGAGAACCAAGTGCTTTGGTCAGAAGAAATTCGTCTATCCAAGGTAAATCCGTTACAGCGACTCTCCCAAGATTGGAAAACTCAAAAAACAGAGTCGAGTAAATCCTTACCCAAGGCAGTAAAATCTTCAACTCTGCGTGAAAAACGGCAGTTTTTTCGCGGCATCTTAGGGGGAGCTGTTCTCTGCTTGCTGCTGCTGCTGGGGGGAGGGTTACTCTACAGCCGATTGGGGTTCGGGCTGCTAAATCAAATTCAACCGGATGGGTTGGCAGAGTCTGAAGCTAGAGAAGAAGCTACAAGCGTTGCCAGTCCTCCGCTTGATGCTCCAGATTCCTCAGCGGAGGCTCAGCCAGAGAACGAAGCTTCAGGCTCAGCGGCAGTTACTCCGTCGGGAGACCCGTTTGTCGAGGCAGTTAGGCTGGCAGAACGGGCAGCAACAGAGGGGCAGATCGCTCAGTCTTCCGCCGATTGGCTGGAGTTAGCAACCTACTGGCAGAGGGCTTCTGACTTGATGGCGCAAGTTGCTCCCGGAGATGGGCGTTACCAAACGGCACAAAACCGGATGCAGGTCTATCGGCAAAACAGTGAAGCAGCGCTTCAGCAGGCTCAGAGCAAACGCACCCAGCCAGAGCAGCCCACTCAAACAGGCAACTAAGCCTACTAGACTGGCAAAATCCAGCTATCATAGCGTGGTGGTGGTATTTAAACAGTGTTTTCAGTAGCGTTTCAAGTTGACGCTGCTCAAATTTCTGTGCTGGCACCTCTACAACGTTCGTTGCAGCAACTGAAGATATGGGCAGACAACGGTTACTTTTGGCGGTGATTTTGGCGCTGGCATTTGCTGCCGCGGTAGTGATTGTAGCGGTGCCAGTGCGGTTAGGGCTAGATTTGCAGGGCGGGTCACAACTGACGCTTCAGGTCAAAACGACTGAGGCTGTCCCAGAAATTACGCCAGAAAAGCTGGAGGCAGTCCAGCAGGTGGTAGAAAATCGGATTAACGGACTGGGTGTGGCTGAAGCCGTGGTGCAAACGGCAGGCGAGGACCAGCTTTTGGTACAGCTACCAGGAGTCAGCGACCCTGAGCAGGCAGAACGAGTTTTAGGTGGCACAGCTCAGCTAGATTTTCGCTCCCAACGCCCCGGCACGGAACAGCAGCTTGGAATCACTTTTCAAGCCCAGCAGCTTTTGCTAGCTGAGAAAGAGCGAATTCGAGACGGCGGAGATGAGGAGGCGATCGCCCAAAACCAGGAGGCTCTCGATCAAAGCAATGTTGCGATCGCTCAATTCTTTGACAAAACTGGGCTAACAGGCGACATGTTGCAAAACGCTTTTGCAGCCCCCATTGGCACCAATTCCTGGGAGGTTGGGCTCGAATTTAACCAGGAAGGCGGTGAAAAATTTGCCCAATTGACCAAAGGTATCGCGGGTACAGGACGGACTCTAGGCATTTTCCTGGACAACGAGCTGCTGAGTGCCCCAACAGTTGCCGTTGACTATGCTCAAACAGGCATTACGGGCGGAAGGGCCAGCATCACCGGCAGATTTGACGCTCAAACCGCAAGTGAGTTAGCCGTTCAGTTGCGAGGGGGGGCTTTGCCCGTTCCGGTTGAAGTGGTTGAAAACCGGACTGTTGGTGCAACTCTGGGACGAGATAGTATCCAGCGCAGCATCTACGCAGGAATCGGCGGCTTGCTGCTGGTGTTGATTTTTATGGTGGTTTACTACCGTTTACCCGGTTTAATCGCGGATATCGCTCTGATCATCTACTCAATTCTCACCTTCGCTATCTTCAGTTTGCTGAACGTAACGCTAACGCTTCCTGGAATCGCAGGCTTTATTCTCAGCATCGGTATGGCAGTTGATGCAAACGTGCTCATTTTTGAGCGTACCCGTGAAGAGTTGCGGGCAGGAAAGACGCTCTATCGCTCTGTTGAAGCGGGATTTTACCGTGCTTTCTCTAGCATTCTCGACAGTAATGTCACCACTTTGATTGCCTGTGGTGCCTTGTTTTGGTTGGGCGCAGGTTTAGTCAAAGGATTTGCACTGACGCTGGCGATCGGTGTTTTAGTCAGTATGTTCACAGCGCTGACCTGTAGTCGGACTTTGTTATTGGTGGCGCTAGGGTTTCCAGGGTTACGGAAGCCCAAGTTGTTCTGCCCTAACCTGCCCACTTCCACCTCATCTCAGGCAGGAGTAACGTCATGAAGCTACAGGTAATTCGACAGCGATCGCTCTGGTGGACGATTTCCTCGGTGATTATCCTGAGCGGCATCGTCGCAATGGTGATCTCTTGGAATCAGATCGGTTCTCCTTTGCGTCCCAGCCTCGACTTTGTTGGAGGCACACGCCTACAGCTAGAGCTAGACTGCACCCAGCCCAACAATTGCGATGACTCGATTGAGCCAGGAGAAGTCCGTCAAGTTTTAGCAGAGCAAGATTTGGGCAGCAGCAGCATTCAAGTCTTGGGAGACGAGCGGCACGCCCTCTCCATTCGTACCAGTGTGCTAGATGTCAATCAGCGAACTCAACTGCTAAGTGCGTTAAGTGAACAGATTGGTACCTTTGACCCTCAAGCCACCCAAATCGATACCGTTGGACCTACCCTGGGTCGTCAACTTCTCTCCTCAGGGTTATTAGCGCTGGTTGTTTCCTTCGTTGGCATTACGGTTTATCTAAGTCTACGATTCCAACTGGATTACGCCGTTTTTGCCATTGTTGCGCTATTCCACGATGTGTTAATCACAGTGGGAATTTTCGCCATTCTGGGATTAACCATTGGTGCTGAGGTAGACAGCTTGTTTATCGTGGCTCTGCTGACTATCGTGGGCTTTTCGGTGAATGACACTGTTGTGATTTATGACCGAATTCGCGAAACGATGCAGCAGGAGCCAAGTCGCAATATTAACGACATTGTAGATGACGCGGTAAATCAAACTCTGACGCGATCGATCAATACTTCGGTTACAGTGCTGTTGACCCTTTCCTCAATTTTCTTGTTTGGTGGAGAGACATTAAAGTATTTTGCCCTAGCATTAATTATTGGGTTTACGATGGGTGCTTATTCCAGCATCTTTATTGCGAGTACTTTGCTCGCTCTGTGGCGAGAGCGTTTTGGGCAACCAATTCCTGTCCCTTTAGATTCTTCTAGCTCAGACGATGCCTGACCATGGTTGAGTCCGAATCTTCAGCCCAAGACCATCCTCTGCATTATGATCCGGCTTTTCGGCGGGAGCTTGAGCGGCTACATCGGCTCACAGTTTATGGCAGGTGGGGAACGGTTTGTTTGCTGTGGCTACTGTTGGCTCCGCTGAGCCTATGGAGCTTGCGCTCGGAGTTTGTGCTGTGGATGGACTACTTCACTTGGACGGCTGTTCGCTATACGATTGCCTATAATCCCATCCAAGCCTTTTTTTTGTCATTGTGTATTGGTATGACGGTCGCGGTTTTGTTGTGGCAGAGCCGCAACATTCTTTGGGGAATCTCCGACCGCCAAACCAAACGCCTAGAAAAGCAGCTATTGCAAATTCGCCAACAGGGCCCAAGTCACCCGCTCTGGCGCTGGGTGACGAATGAGCGTTCAGCGCCTTAGTCAGCGCCTAACAAACTGACCAACAGTGCCTTTTGAGCATGAAGGCGGTTTTCTGCCTGATCCCAAATCTGCGAGTGGGAGCCTTCCATCACCTCTTCGGTAATTTCTTCGCCTCGGTGGGCAGGGAGACAATGCAGCACGATCGCCTTGGGATCAGCGATGTCCAGCAGTTGTTGATTGACCTGATAGGGTTGAAAGACGGGAATGCGAGTAGCGGCTAAATCTTCCTGTCCCATGCTGGCCCAGACATCCGTGTAGAGAACGTGTGCGCCATCCGCTGCTGCTGCTGGATCGGAAGTGAGTAGGATTTGGGTGCGATCGCCTGCCAACTTCTTTGTTAACTGGACAATTCCCTCATCTGGCTGATACTCGGCTGGAGTCGCCACTCTGACATTCATTCCCACCAGCGCACAACCCAACATCAAGGAATGCGCTACGTTGTTGCCATCGCCTAAGTAGGTCAACGTCAGCCCCTCTAAGCCGCCAAACTGTTCTTGAATGGTCAACAGGTCTGCCAAAACCTGACAGGGATGCTCTAGATCGGTTAACGCATTGATGATCGGAATCTGGGAATAGTGGGCAAAAGTCTCTAACTCCTGCTGTTCATACGTCCGAATTGCCAAAATATCGAGATATCGATCCAACACTCGCGCTGTGTCAATCGTCGGCTCCCCCCGGCTAACCTGCGTAGTGCTGGTGTTGAGGTCAATCACCTGTCCACCCAGTTGATACATTGCCACCGAAAAGCTAACGCGAGTTCGAGTAGAAGCCTTCCGAAAGAGTAGCCCTAAAACCTTGCAGCAGCGGGAGCGAACTTTTCCTGCCTTTAAAGCTGCTGCCAAATCTAAAAGACCTAATACTTCATCAGTATTTAGGTCAGCTAAACTGAGCAAATCCCTTCCCTTTAGCGCTTCTACACTCATCCCTACGTCCCAAGTAAAACTGTCCTAAAAACCCTACCAGATATTTTCAAAGCAAAATCAAGTTGAGTCCGTTATTTTTGCAAATTTGTGAAGTTACCATTCCTTGTTGGTTCTTTGGCATTTGAGAACGCCCAATGACCCATGACTTCTTCAAGTGCTTTCTTGAATCGCAAGCACAAACTGTGGATCTAAGCGATCAGATAAGTTAGGAATCTGGGCAATTTGTTCCTGATTTTTGAGGAAGTTTGCTAGATCATCCATTGGCTTTAAAACATAGAGATTGCTGTCAGAATTATTGAGCATCTCAATATTCGCGTTTAGGTTTGCCAGCTTAACTCCTTTTAACTGTTCGCTTAGATCTTGTGGAGTTAACTCTAGCTGCTCAGCGGCGATCGCCAACCCCTCGTTAGGATTAGTGGTGAGGAATTCTAATCCTTTAAGGTTGCCTTGAATAAAAGCGGCGATCGCCGCCGAATTGTCTGAGATTGCCCCAGTGTTAAAGATGAATAAATCAGCGATCGCCGTCGGTGTTGCTAACTTTGAACTGTCATAAATAACCCGCCCATCTGACTGAGCCTGCTCTGCGGTAAACAGAAACGGTGCATAAGTGACAGCAACCTCAACATTGCCAGATTGATAAGCCGCCGCTGCCGCATCTGGCGTAACATTAACCAGCGTTACATCCGCTTCGGATAATCCCGCTTCAGACAACACTTCAAGTAAAAAGAAATGGCTGACTCCACCGATTTCAACCGCAATTTTTTTATCTCTGAAAGCAGCAATATCTGGAATGCTATTTCGAGCAAGGATGCCGTCACCTCCATTGGAAGTATCTACCACATAAACCACACGGTAGTCTGCCCCATTCGCCGCAAGCAAAACCGCCTCCGACGGCACCAGTGAAAGACCGTCGATCTGCCCTGCGGCAAAAGCAGCACTGGCATCTGTCCCAGAGCTAAACACCTTCACATCCAGATTTAGCCCCAATTCCTCAAAAAATCCTTTTTCCTGAGCAATATACAGAGGGCTATAGCCAATCCAGGTGACGATCCCCACCGCAGCAGAGGTAGAATCTGCTGCGGTCTGAGAGGGTTGGGCAGCCTTAGTACAGGCATGAAGAGCAATTCCCCCTGCAGCGCCAGAAATAAGCTGTAAAGCCTGCTGCCTAGTCCAACTTGATCCTATGAACGTGACCGCCTTTGCGCTAGGTTCGCCAAAAGCATCATGACATTTGGGTAAGTAATTTGTGTAATCTAAGCTACACCCATCAGGATGTGACTAGAGCGGGATGTAAGGTGAGAATTTCAACCCCATCTTCAGTGACAACGATTGTATGCTCAAACTGAGCCGAAAGCTTGCGGTCTTTGGTCAAGGCTGTCCATTTGTCAGCCATCACCTCAACTTCCCAAGTCCCTTCATTAATCATTGGCTCAATCGTGAATACCATCCCGGGTCTCAACTTTTTGCCTTTACCTCGGGTGCCGTAGTGCGGAATTTGGGGAGCCGTGTGAAAAATACGGCTGACTCCGTGTCCAACAAAGTCTCGAACGACTGAGAAACCTTCTGCTTCCGCATATTCTTGAATGACTGCCCCAATATCACCAATACGGGCACCAGGTTTCACTGCTTTAATGCCCCGGTTTAAGCATTCTTCAGTAACCTCAACTAGCTTTCTAGCAAGGGGAGAAGGTTCACCCACAAAAAAGGTGCGGGAGGTGTCGCCATGATAGCCATCCAGAATTGGAGTGACATCAATGTTGATGATGTCACCCTCCTTTAAGATTTGCTTGGCATTAGGAATGCCGTGACAGACGACCTCGTTAATGCTGGTACAGATAGATTTTGGGAAACCGTGATAGCCTAACGGAGCGCTTTTAGCACCATGTGCCTGAGTCCAGCGCTCAGCTTCATCGTTCAGGTCTAAGGTGCTAACTCCAGGCTTTACCATCGGGGCGAGGTGGTCAAGGAGTTCAGCCGCCAGTTGTCCAGCCCGACGCATTTTATCAATTTCTCGGCTCGACAACAAAACAATGGGTTCGTTATCCATGAATTTCTAGCTACTATGTTTCCCTTCTTTTACTTTAACCTGCTCTCATTGGACTTCTTGCAGATTGAAGGTTTTGGCTGGGATCAGTAACGCTTACCGGACTAGCTTTTCCGTTGGTGAGGCGTAACATATTTAGCAGGAAATGCAGCTGTTTGCTTTACCTTCATGTGGGTCTAATGTGCATGAATTCAGTGCATTCGACCACAGGGGACTGGTCTGCAACAGGTCAGGTTGAGAGAACAAGCCAGATTGAGGAAACAGATCGGGTCGAGGAGAGTAGCCACGTGCATCTCGCCGCCGCATCATTCTGACAAACGTACTCCAGTTCAGCGCTTTTTGTTTCATTCTTTCTTTTAGCGCTTTTGCTGCAAGCGTATAGCCACCGTCTGCTCCGTCTACAAAATGCACCTGAGGACCGTTTCGCTCAAATACCATGCAGGTCATTAAGGCGCGATCGGAGGTATACGTCCCGTATACTAGTTTGCCTTGCTTGTATTTTGTTTCCAAGTAGCTATTTAGTGCCTCCCGTTGCGCGGCTGTGCCTGAAATCACCATCCGTAGCATGTCGTCAAACTTTTTATAGTCAGTTGCGCCAACCACGATGTCTTTGTAGGTGCCCCAATCCATTTCCCCTGCCTGAGTTTTGAAATGCATTAGGAACAGACCTAAAAGGTTTTCTAGCTGGATTTTCCATAAATACAGCTGTTTATGAAGCCGACTGCCTGATTTTGCCCGTAGTTTAGTTTCCTTTGAAAGCTTTTTAGAGCTGAATGTTAAGTTAAGCGTCTTGCTATGAACGGGACGATAGTCTACCTCATCGCCATAAATTTGCTGAATTTTATTGATGATTTCAGCGTAGAGGCTTGCTAAGTTTTCGCTGCCATAGGCAGTTGCCATAACTATTAGGCTGACAAATTCTCCATGCTGGCTAGGAATGTCTTGCCAACGACACTCTAATCCAGACAGATCTACATCTGCGAAAGACTTTTCAGGTGTAATCCTATAAACTTCTGTAGCGTTTGGGTCTTTCAAAAGCTCTGTTGCGTAGGTTAACCCACCTCCAATGAAAACACTTTGGCTGTAGTTTTCTGAGACTTTTAGTTTGGCAACCTTTACGTCGTAGTTAGCGGCAATCGCCACTGACACAGGCACGATTCCGACGCGTAGATCCATCCCAAATTCTTGAACTGCCAACTGTTGTACAACGCTCAAAGCCTGTTTTGTTTTAGCAAAAAGACTCGGTGGAATCAGAATGGTTGCCCCATCTCCACCAAACACAAACGGAATATCGGTTGTGTCCTTATGACTATTTGCTCCATTTCCCAATGTGTTTAGCACTGCAACAATTGAGCAAGCGCCTAGCAGATTGACATCCTTGTAGTGCCCTGACTCAATTGCCTTAGTTGATTCAACAATGTCAGTAATCACGATGTACCAGTCTTCTGGCACGGGTATGAAATTGCTGGAATTAGTGATATCCAGAAAGTCCGTTAAAGTTGGAAGTTCTGAGTAGAAGTTTGCTGTAGACATGCTTTTGTCCTGATCTTGAATCAAACTGCTGGATCGCGATTCAAGCACCCAATAAAAGTCATTAAAGCAGTCGTTGCTCTGCTGACGGTATATTCTAAAGTTAGAAACAAAAGGTGAAGAACTAGAGAAAATAACTGAATTTATTTTGGAGATTTTGGGCTGGCTTCAGAGAAAATCGCAAACGGCATCAATACTATTATGGCAGTTCACTTACTTCAGCATCTATGTGGGACTACGTAAGTCAGCAGAACTTGAATAGAAGCAAAATTTCCTGCTGGGATACGCTCCACTTCGGGAGCAGTGCGTACAGCATTGTCCTATCAAAAAATGGGGTGAGTTCAAAGCTCTCACCCCATTTTGTTCTAGATTAAGGCGATCAACGCTATAACCGTCTATTTAGCAGCAGCAAATTGTTCTGCTACATAATCCCAGTTAATCAAGCTGTCTACGAAGGTTTTAGCGTAGTCTGGGCGACGATTTTGGTAGTCGAGGTAGTAAGCGTGTTCCCAGACATCCATCGTCAGCAGCGGAGTCTGACCTAAGGCGATCGGGTTTTCGGCGTTGGAGGTTTTGGTTACTTTCAGGGTGCCCTTGTCTAACACGAGCCATGCCCAACCGCTACCAAACTGGGTGCCACCCGCTGCAAGAAACTCTTCTTTGAACTTGTCGAAGCTGCCAAAGTCAGCGTTGATTTTGTCGGCTAGCGCTCCAGTAGGGGTACCGCCGCCATTAGGCTTCATGCAGTTCCAGTAGAAGGTATGGTTCCAGGCTTGGGCTGCGTTGTTAAAGATCCCGGTTTTACTAGAGTCGCCGTAGGTTGCTTTGATCACTTCTTCGATCGACTGACTAGCAAGTTCTGTTCCTTCGACCATCTTGTTGAAATTGGTCACGTAGGCAGCGTGATGCTTATCGTGATGAAACTTCAGGGTATCTGATGAAACATGAGGTGCTAAAGCTTCGTAATCGTAAGGTAGGGGGGGAAGTTCGTAAGCCATGTGTTCGTGCTCTCCTATTCAAAGGTTTTCGGGATCTAGAGCTGAAAAGCTTGATAAAACTTGCCAATGGACTGGAGCGATTGCTCTGACCATTGCAGCGCTATCGATAGGATTTTATATCAAAAATCCTCCCAATAGATAGAGCTACAGAATACTAAACCCTTTCAAAACGGTGGAGAAGCTTTGATTTACGAGGGAAAACGCAATTGGAACTTTTGATAGATTTATCTTTCAAAAGTTTACAATAAGGTAAGCGTGATGACTCCAATAGGAGGAAAACCTATGGCTTTTGAATTGCCATCCCTTCCATACAGCAATGACGCGCTAGAGCCTTATATCGATGCGCAAACCATGCAAATTCACCATGACAATCATCATGGAACCTACGTGAGCAAGCTCAATGCTGCGTTAGAAAAGCATTCTGACTTACAGAACAAGTCTGTTGAGGAATTGATTCGTGACTTGAATACGCTGCCCGATGCGGTGAAGACAGCGGTACGCAACAACGGGGGCGGTCACTTTAACCACACCATTTTCTGGACGCTTATGGCTCCCAATGCTGGGGGAGAGCCAAACGGGGCGATCGCCCAAACAATTACTGATACGTTTGGTGATTTTGAGAACTTCAAGCAACGGTTTAATGATGCGGGTGCGGGTCAGTTTGGTAGCGGTTTTGTTTGGCTAGTTCGCACTGCTGACGGCAAGCTAGACGTGGTTAGCACCCCAAATCAGGACAACCCCCTAACCGAAGGGCATTTCCCCATCATGGGCAATGACGTATGGGAACACGCTTACTATCTGAAATATCAAAATCGCCGCCCCGAATACCTAAAGCAATGGTGGAACGTGGTCAACTGGAACGAAGTTAACAACCGCTTCGCTCAAGCTAGCCGATAGGGTCACGATTTAAAGGATCGGATTTGGTCACTGGTCTGATTTAGAGAACTTGCAGGGACGTTTTACGAAGCGTTCCTGCAAAGCGTAGATGTTGGCGAATCAGATCTGGGTTTAGCAATCTGGATTTAGTAACGGATGACTTTGCTCTACTGAAAGTTAACAATTCGGGCAAAGTCAGATGGCTCGAGGCTGGCACCACCTACCAACGCACCATCAATTTCGGGCTGAGCCATTATTTCGTCAATGTTGCCAGGTTTTACAGAGCCGCCATATTGGATTGGCACGTTTGGATTAGTGAGCTGGTTACGAATCAGACTAATTACCCGGTTTGCTTCGATCGCCTCACAGGTATCCCCCGTGCCAATCGCCCAAATGGGTTCATAGGCAATTACTAGATTGTCTTGATCGACTTCCACCAAGTCCCGCTTTAGCTGTTGGGTGATTACAGTTTCAGTCTCACCCTGGCTTCGCTGATCCCCAGTTTCTCCAACACAAAGAATTGGCGTTAATCCGTGCTGTTGAGCTGCTTTGAGCCGCAGGTTCACCGTTTCGTCGGTTTCGCCAAAATACTGTCTACGTTCACTGTGCCCCACGATTACGTAGCGCACCCCTAGCTCTTTCAACATGACGCCAGAAATTTCACCTGTGTAGGCTCCTGCGGACTCCCAGTGGATATTCTGTGCACCGATTTTGATGCGGCTTCCGTGCAAATTTTTGGATAAAGCTCCCAGAGCGGTGAATGGAGCGCAAAGCAAAATTTCCCGATCATCGGGAGTTTCATTCAGATGGTTCATAAACCCTTGCAGAAATTCCAGCGATTCCGCCTGGGTTTTGTACATTTTCCAGTTGCCAGCAATAACAATCTTTCGCACGGATGCCACAGTGTAGGGTTCAACACATTACGCAATGCATCCTACAGTTTAAGGTGTACCTGGATCAATCCCAGAGTTTTTTGTAACGATTTCAGGCAAACGCAGGTCAAACAGATTTGCTTAGATAAAATAAATCTTCATCTCTGCTTCAAAATCTCTTGATTGTTGCGTCGCGATCGCCTTAATTTCCTGCCATAAAATAAGGCAATGGGCGCAGTACAAATCACTAGGTTTTCTTGCTTTTCCTGATGTCTGTTCTATCTGGCGATTTTGTCGGGCAATCCGTGTCTGAGCTACCAGCACCTTTACAAAGATTTAGACATCTATCAAGTCGATACAGGCTGCTACTAGTAGCGCACAGTTTATGAATGGGCGAGAAAATGGGTCTAGTACAAATAACCATCAGTGCCAACTCGTTTCAGAATGCTCGAGTGAGTCCGATATTCTGAACCAGATTAAGTGTGGGCATTTGCTAATGGTGAATGACCGACGACGAAATGGTCTGATTTTGTGTAAAGCCTATCATGCTGAATTTGCTGGACCCGGTGCCGCAGTAGGCAGCTTTTTTGACGTAGACTGCGAACGTGTTGTACCTGTTGGCGACCTGTCTTTAATTTCCCCTGAATCTCACGAGGAGCGTCAAAAAGCCTATCTCATCCGGCGACAGTGGATTCGCCTGACGCAGCAGTTTACTGATAAATCACAGCCGCTCCAGCGGGCGCAGATGATTCTGAATCAGTTTGAGAATTATTTTGACCAGGAAACGATTGAGCGAATTCCTGATGACGCATTTGCGCTATTAGTTGGGGTTTTGCCCTATTCGGTGAGAATGGTACGCCGCCCTCCTGGGCAGCTCAACGTTAAGGTCAAGGTTTAGGAGTTCGCAACACATCAATTCCTATGAAGCGCGTACTGTGGTGCGCCTTCATCCATATCTGCAACATCTTCACACCAAACTAGTGGCATGTCGAGCTTAGAATGTTGGGTTCCGCTGCGCTTCACCCAACCTACACAAGCTACACAAGTTGAGAAGAACTGTAGGTTGGGTGGAGCAGAGCGGAACCCAACACTTTAGACTTGCCGTACTACTAGTGTAGAGTTTCAGAATTTGGGTGCGATCGCACTAATGACAATTAACAAATAGTAGTTCACGACCTAAAGCTGACAAAAGGTTTGAATTTCTCGCCAGATTTCAGGTTGAACATTCGCTAGAGCATGGTCGCTGTCGAGTTCGATCAGTTTGACCCAGGGGCGTTGATTTGCAAAGTCGCGGCTCGCCTGGATAGGAATCACCTCGTCAGATTGACCATGCAGAATCAAGGTAGGAAGCGATCGCTGTAGCTTTGTTTCTTCATATTGGGCAGCGTCAGCCACAAAGTCGTAGTGTAGAGGCAACATCCGCTGTGCACTGTAGTGATAAACCGATAAATATTGCTCTGTCTGCCAGCGCTGCACTTGCTCTGTGCCAAGTTTGGGCAACCAGTGCGCTAAAAATCGAAATGCAGGGGCTAGCAGCACTAAGCGCTCGACCTGATGCTGATATTCCCCCAACCAAGCGGCGGTTAGTCCACCCAAACTAGACCCAATCAAGGTGACAGGTTGTGGAGTCGACGGAAATGCGGATTGGATTTGCTGGATCTGACGGCTCAAGGTCAGATGAGTGAAGTCTTCTTGATTCAAATCGGGAGTTTTGAGGTCGATTTTGAGCGATTGGAAGCGCTCGCTCAAATACACTGCTTTAGCTGATTGAGGGCTAGAGGCAAATCCATGTAGATAAATAAAAGTATTCGTTGAACTCATCGTGGAAACCTATAAATAAAAATCTATAGAAACATGCCTGATGTTGATTCACAGTTTGCAGAGTCGAGATAGATGCGCGACACTATCTTCTTTAGGGGTGACTCGTCACAATGGACTTGTTGGAATATCAGGCTAAGCAATTGTTTCACGAGATGGGAATTCCCATCTTGCCCTCGCAGCAAATCAACCATCCGAAGGATCTGAAGGGCTTAAAGATTCCTTATCCTGTTGTACTAAAATCTCAGGTCTACACAGGTGGGCGGGGCAAAGCAGGCGGGATTCGCTTTGTAGAAAATACAATCGATGCAGTTGCTGCGGCTCAAACTATTTTTAATTTGCCAATCACAGGCATGTATCCTGCTGTGCTGCTGGCAGAAGCAAAGTATGACGCGGATAGGGAGCTTTATCTAGCCGTGATATTAGACTGGTCGGCCCGTCGTCCACTCTTGCTGGGTTCCCAGCAGGGCGGGCTGGACGTAGAAGCGACTATTGGCGCAATGCAGCAAGTTATTGTGGATCAGGAGTTTTCTCCTTTTTATGCTCGCAGGCTGGCGCTAAAAATGGGGCTGCAGGGAGAACTGATTCAGTCGGTGAGTGACATTTTGGAGAAAATGTATCAGCTATTCCTGCAAAAGGATTTGGATTTGGTTGAAATCAATCCTTTAGCAGTGAGTCCTGCGGGAGAACTGATGGCACTAGACGGCAAAATTACAGCGAATGACGACGCATTGGGACGACATCCGGATTTGGCTGCTCTCCAGGCGAAAATTCCCAATCAGATTAAAACCAGAATCTTGCCAAGGGACTTATCAGAAACGACATTGGTGGAACTGGAGGGCAATATTGGCATCCTCTGTAATGGGGCAGGGCTAACAATGTCCACGGTGGACTTGGTTCACCAGGCGGGAGGGCGGTTGGCTAGTTTTCTAAATCTGGGGAGTGAGTATCGGCACAATGATTCGCCTGCGGTTTTGCGCGACCGGATTCAGCAAGGGTTAGAGTTAATGATGCAGAGCAAAAATCTAAAAGTTGTATTGGTGAACATCCTGGGAAACGTAATGCTTTGCAAGCAGACTGCAGAGGCGATCGCCACTCATTTACAGCGTCAGCTTGATAGCTGCACAACACCTTTTGTGGTCAGACTAGTTGGGGATCAGTTTGACGAGTCCCGTCAGATGCTCCAAGCGTTGAACCTCCCTTTGTTTGACGATTTAGACGAGGCGATCGCCGAAGCAATTTCTCTTAGCAATAGCGTTTTAAGGGCAAAATGAATTTCACTTCAGAGAGCAAGGTACTGGTTCAGGGCATTACTGAACCACTCGGTTCTATCTATGCGCCGTTGATGCAAACTTATAGCGGTCAAATTTTAGCTGGGATCAGTCCTGGGCATGGCGGGCAAGAACTAGAAGGAATTCCAATATTTGACCTGGTTGAGCAGGCTTTGTTTAGTGTAGGCACAGTGGATACAAGCGTAATTTTTGTGCCGCCCTATCAGGTGTTAGATGCGGCGCTGGAGGCGATCGCTGCCGGAATTCGTCAACTCATCGTGGTGACAGAAGGGGTACCACCGATGGACATGATGCGCTTGTGCCGCATTGCAGAAGCGTCCGAAACCCTGGTTGTCGGGCCAAACTGCCCCGGAATTATTGTGCCTGGTCAGATTTTGCTAGGTACTCACCCAGCGGAGTTTTACACGCCTGGGAAGGTGGGGATCGTGAGCCGTTGCGGAACGCTTACTTATGAAGTGGCAAGAGAGCTGTCTCAGGCTGGGTTTGGGCAGTCGATCGCTTTGGGAATTGGGAGCGATCGCGTCATTGGTTCGACCTTTCAGCAGTGGCTTCAAATTCTAGACGAAGATGAAGAAACCGAGGTAATCGTGCTGGTCGGCAAAATCGGCAGCGACAGTGAAGAAGTTGCAGCTCGGTACATTATTGAGGCGATTGATAAACCTGTAGTTGCGTACATTGCGGGCGGTACGTTGCCTCAGAGTCAATACACAGGACATGCTGGAGCGGTAGTCTCTTCTCAAATTGCTGGATTGAGAGATGAAGTAGGCACTGCCAAAAGCAAAATTGCTGCCCTCAAGCAAGCAAAAGTTCCGGTTGCAGAACGTCCCTCTCAGTTACCTGATTTGCTGAAGCAAGTGCTTAGGGGTGGCACCAAATCCAGCCCTAAAAAGAGCTAGGGCAAAATTTCTACCGTGCCTTGCTGTCCGTCAATCTGTACTTGCTGCCCATCTTGCAATCGTTGAGTGGCGTTGCGAATGTCCATAACTGCCGGAATGCCATACTCACGAGCAACGATTGCTCCATGCGAGAGCCGTCCCCCTACTTCTGCAATTAAGCCGCCTGCCCTTGCCAACAGGGGTGCCCAGCCAGAATCGGTGTAGGGCACGACCAGAATCGTTTCACGATCGACTTCTGGCAATCGCTGCAAATTTTGTAGCACTTTTACCCGTCCGATGACTCGACCTGGGCTTGCTCCAATGCCGCGCAGTTGGCGGGCAGTTTGTCCAACAGACTGCGATTGATAGGTCAGCATGGGCGGATCGTTGCCGTACACCAAAGCTGGCACTGACCGAAGCCGATGGTCTTGCTTGAGCTGCGATCGCCGTTCTGCAATCAGGTATGACAAGTTTTCTCGCAGTTTTAGATCTGACTCAGCAATGAGTCGCTGAATCTCATCGAATTTGAGAAAGAAGATATCTCCTGCTTGCTCCATTACACCTGATGACAGCCACAGTCGCTCCAGTGCTACAAAGCTCCAGCGCAGTTCTGCCAGCAGGCGACTGTAGAGCACCGTAACCTGCGCCTTCAGGTTTAAGCGAGATTGAACCTGGGTTGCCTTCCAGCTCTGCCGTAACTTAACTGCTGCGTCAGATTCTGCTGGCGGGTTAAACAGAAACTGGGTAAATAGGTCTTTGACGGGCTGCGGATCTTCTTTCCAGGTAGAAACTGCGATATCCGTTCCTACACGGCTGAGATAGCCATAGCGATCGAGAAACTGGTTGAACTGCTCCAGAACCGTATTTTTGACATCATCCGGGTTGTCTATAAGAGCAGCAAAAACCGCAGAACTGTTAGGCTGAAGCGAGTCCAACGACATTGAAGAACGAGCATTTGCGGTTAAGGTTTGGAGCGATCGCAAAGCATCTACTTCGGGCATCTGGCTGGTGTCTAACTCTGCATCTTCGACTTTAAATAGCGCTTGCCGAATTGAGACGCTGAGTGGAGCCAAAATACTGTAGTAGGTTGCTCGCTTCAGCAATTCCAAAATTTGATTGATGCGTCCCAGCAGCGCTACGCTCGACAGTTCCTCCACGGGCTGAGCTTCGAGGTCAGCAAATCCTGAAACAAAATGTTGCTGTTGATCCTGGTCAAAATCCTCTACCAGACGCAACTCTCGTCCCATGAGCCGCAGGAGTCCCGGTACATTTTTCAGCGTTGATGTTAAGGGCGGCTTGCTGAATCGGGCTCCTCTAGTGAGAAAGTCCAGACTTTCTGGCGGCAAACCCATGCGGCGAAAAATTTGCCCCAGCAGCGAAGCATTGAAGTAGGCAGAGGAGTGGTGCAGCGTTGCCGTTTCATTGAAATCTAGCCCACGAGCGCGATCGCCCAGCACAATGGTAAAAATTTCACCCCAAACACCACAGGTGAGAGGACGGTTAATCGACCAGGTTAAGGGATGAATTAAGCCAGGAATTACTTCCGCCGCAATCTTGCGCGTCCAAATAGGCAACAGCGTTGTAATGGGACGCGACTGCAACAGCCAGAGTTGCTGACCGTCATAGCTCCACTCAATGTCCTGGGGAACGCCATGATAGCGGGCTTCCAGATGACGAACCAGATAAGCTACCTGCTGAATCAGACGAGGCGGCACGTCCCCCGAACCTTCCACCTCAAGCGACAGCATATCGGGCAATCGCCAATCAAACGGATCGGTTTGGGGATCTTCACTAAAGTGAAACTCAATATCCTCGACCCAAACCCGATATTGCTCTGGGGTAAACTGCCCTGATACAATCCGCTCTGCACCACCGGGTAAGGCTTCGATGACAACTGCATCTCCTTGACGAGCGATCGGGTCACGGCTAAAGGCAACTCCCGAAAAAACACCCTGGATCTGATGCTGAATCACAACCGCCATTGCGCTTTCTGCCACTTTTAGGTCTTGCCGATATTGAACAGCGGCAGGACGGCTGTAGGAAAGCTGACATTGGGCGATCGCCTGCTCCAATACGGGCTGACTCGTCACTCTCAAAATCGACTCATACTGCCCTGCTGCGGATGCGATATCGGAGTCTTCACCGATTGCAGAAGAGCGAACTACCAATGGTTCTTCAGCAGAGGGTTGCAATAACTCCAGTAAAGGAGCAGGATCGTCTCCTGGAGGCAGCACCCAACCCATTGGCACTGGATAGCCCCAACGACGCAACTGGGAAAGCGTTGCTGCTTTGTGACCAACTTTGTCAGGATTGAGGTTGCGATCGAGCGAAAGAATGGCGCGATCGCCCCGAAAAAACTGAAACACAGACTGAGAATCTCCTCGTACTGCACCAGTGGATAGATTCAGGTCATCAGGAATTTTTTGATAAATCCAGGCTAATAACAGACTCAGGGTTACTGCTGCGCCTACCACTTCACCGCTATGGGGATGGCGCAGAGCCGTGACTAGTGGCAACAAAATCAGAACAGATGTGCGTCCTTGCTTACGCTCACGCAGAATTGTAAAGGTAGCGGCGCTAATCAAAAAAATCAGTCCTGCCCCAACCCAGTCAAACGCAATGTAGCCCCACACTACGTTAGTCGTACCTGCGCCATTGCTGATCCAGAAACGTCCCATCACCAGCGCAATCAGCGCCATCAGTTCCCAAACTGGGTCAGTTGGAAAGAATTGCCTCGCTAACCAAACAGCCGCAATTCCCTTCAGTGCTTCTGACAAGACGGCCAAAATTCCAACAAGTCGCCCACCGTGATAAAACGCCGCTGAAACACTGACATTTCTCGTACCAATCTTGGATAATTGCCGACCTGTCAGAGCCCGTGTAATCCAACTGATCAGGGGTAGACCACCCACAAGTGGACAGACTAAGAAAATGAGCAGTGATCCCCAAACCTGCGTCAGTGTCATGAGCGTATCTAATCTCAGCAATTTTGGGATATGTCCCTGGATGATTATAGGGGCGATCGCTCAGTTCAAACGCTCTATCTCAAACCAAAATGCAAAAAGCGCCCCCTTTCGGGAACGCTTTTGCTTGAGCTGTGACTAGAGTCTAGCCAACAATGCTAGGAGCCTTCACAGAAGCGAGGTCGAGCGGGAAGTTGTGAGCATTGCGCTCGTGCATTACTTCCATACCCA